>SLIL01000148.1 GCA_007135645.1 Bacteroidales bacterium | reverse complement strand
TGCAAACAGGGTTAAGCCAAAGGCTAAAAGTATATGCTGATAATCGTACGTAGTTCCAAATAATTCAATCAAAACGCTATAGACAGTTTTAAAGATTTAAAAAATACATTTCAAAGTTCTTAAATTAGCCCTCTCTCAATAGTCTTTTATATAATGCTATTAAAAAACACCCCTTAAAAACTCTCACAAATTCAATTAGTTGCAAACTCCCCCTCTTAGGGGGCTGGGGGGTATTGCCCTGTTGAGAGTTGGCTCAAAAATCACCCCGGATGATACTGGTCTGGTATGCTATCCTGCTGAAAGGGCAAAGCTTTTCTGGCAAATGGAAGTCACCTCCTGCCAGATGGCATCATAATCATATCCACACTCTTTGTGCAATTCTACCAGTGATCCGTGCTGAATAAAAGCGTCCGGGATACCCATTCTTTTAACTTTGGCATGGTAACCGTTATCGGCCATAAACTCAAGTACAGCACTACCCATTCCACCCATAATGGCATTGTCTTCAATGGTAATGATCTTATCAAAATTCCTGAATACCTGATGCAGCAGATCCTGATCAAGAGGCTTCAGGAAGCGCAGGTCGTACAAAGCCGCACTGATGTTTTTTTGTTTCTCCAGGTTTTCACAAACCCTTAATGCTTCATTGCCAACAGGACCAATAGTGATGATAGCCAGGTCTTTTCCTTTTCTTACGGTCCTGCCTTTTCCAATAGACACTGGCTTCAGGGGTGTTTTCCAGTTTTTCATTACCCCATTACCGCGCGGGTATCTGATCACCCATGGCCCATTGGCTTCCAGCTGGGCTGTATACATGAGGTTTCTGAGTTCTTCCTCATTCATGGGTGAGGCAATGGTAAGTCCCGGAATGCAACGCATGTAAGAGAGGTCGTAAGCACCATGGTGTGTAGCCCCGTCTTCACCAACAAGGCCTGCCCGGTCGAGACAAAACACTACCGGCAGGTTTTGCAATGCAACATCATGTATGGCCTGATCGTATGCCCGCTGAAAAAAGGAGGAGTAAATATTACAGAAAGGGATCAGCCCCTGTGCTGCCAGCCCGGCAGAAAAGGTTACCGCGTGCTGCTCAGCAATTCCTACATCAAAGGTCTTTTCAGGAATAGCACTCATCATGATGTTGAGGGAGCAACCTGTTGGCATAGCCGGGGTAATACCCACGATACGGGGGTTATTCTGAGCCAGTTCAAGCAATGTTTGCCCAAAAACGACCTGATATTTGGGAGGTTTATTCTTTTCGCAGGGAGCTATTTTTAATTCACCGGTCTTTTTATTGAAAAAGCCGGGTGCATGAAATTTTGTTTGTTCCTTTTCTGCATAGGGGAATCCTTTTCCTTTTACCGTTACCACATGCAGCAATTTGGGCCCCTTAATGCGTTTGAGGTCATTGAGGATCTTGGTCAAATGGCTTACATCGTGTCCGTCGACAGGGCCAAAATACCTGAATTTCAACGACTCGAAAAAGTTGCTTTGCTTGAGCAGTGTGGTTTTAATGGCATTTTCCAGTTTCTGGATCAACCCACGGGTATTGGGTCCGTAACGGCTTATGTTTCCGAGAATGTTCCACACATCGTCCTTGATCTTGTTGTAGGTCTTGGAGGTGGTGATATCGGTAAGATACTCCTTGAGTGCCCCCACGTTTTTGTCAATGGCAATGCCATTGTCATTGAGGATGACCAGCAGGTTGGCATTGGCCACCCCGGCATGGTTCATGGCTTCAAAGGCCATACCGGCGGTCATGCTGCCATCGCCGATAACGGCAATATGATGGCGGTCTTTTATGTTTTGAAGCTCTGAGGCGATGGCCATTCCCAGAGCGGCAGAAATACTGGTACTGGAATGGCCTGTACCAAATGCATCATAGGGACTTTCGGCCATTTTGGGGAATCCACTTACCCCGCCGTATTTTCTGTTGGTATGAAAGGTATCACGCCTGCCTGTGAGAATCTTGTGTGCATATGCCTGGTGCCCCACATCCCACACTAACTTATCGTAAGGGGTATTAAAAACATGATGAAGTGCCACGGTAAGCTCAACAACGCCAAGGCTTGCCCCGAAATGGCCGGGATTGATGCAGGCCGCGTCGATAATGAATTCTCTTAACTCATCGCAAAGCTGTACCAGCTCATCCTGGTCCAGCCCTTTAAGGTCAGCGGACCCTTCAATGGTTGACAGTAACTTTCCTGCCTGTAATGCCATTATATCGTGATTATTTACTCAAAAATTTTCTACAAAAGTATGAAATAAAAAATTGTTTAGGAAGTAGAACCATTCCAAATAAGTAAGGTCGCTATAAACAGATACAAAAGGGCAAAATCCATATCCCTAAAAGTAGGGATTTTGCCCTCCTCATCTATGTCAGGTCTCATTTTTATCTAATTTTGCACCATTCCAGGGCCTCAATTAGCCCTGTGAGTTTCCTGTTTTCAACCTGCTGCTTTTGCCGGAAATCTTTAACCAGGCAATTTGCATCGCATTATCCTGACGAAATGTTTACCTTAATTAACAGCAAATTCAGCAGAACACAAGAAATACAGGCAGGCAATCAAAACACAGCAACATGACATTACTGGATCTGCAAAACGGAGAAAAAGGGATCATTCAAAAGGTAAAGGGGCGCGGAGCATTCCGCAGAAGGATCATTGAAATGGGCTTTGTGGCCGGAAAAACCATTGAAGTGATCAAGAAAGCACCCCTGAAAGACCCCATAGAGTATAAAATTATGGATTACAATGTTTCGCTGAGGAGCAGTGAAGCACAGCTCATTGAAGTGCTGCCACTGGATCGGTCAGGCGAATATAAAGGACGTGATTTTGAGGGAATTCTTGTAAGTGAGGGGTATAAAATTATCCGCCAGAACGGAAAAGTCATTAACGTAGCTTTGGTGGGCAATCCCAACAGTGGTAAAACAAGCTTTTTCAATCATGCTTCCGGATCGCGCGAAAAAGTAGGAAATTACAGCGGCGTTACAGTTGATTCAAAGCAGGCATGGCTTAAACAAGGGGGATACCGTTTCAACATCACCGATCTGCCGGGCACCTACTCTGTTTCTGCATACACCCCTGAAGAAATATTTGTAAGAGACTTCATCACTGACAACCTCCCCGATGTGGTAATTAACATTGTTGACGCGTCCAATCTTGAGCGCAACCTTTACCTCACCACCCAGCTTATCGACATGGATATAAAAGTGGTGATGGTATTGAATATGTATGATGAACTGGAAAAAAAGGGCGATATTTTTGATCATGAATCCCTGGGAAAGATGATCGGTATCCCTATGATACCGGCCGTTAGTTCAAAAGGGAGGGGTATAAAAGAGGTATTTGACAAAGTAATAGAAGTTTTTGAAGATAAAGATGAAACACAGCGGCATATCCATATCAATTATGGTGAGCCGGTTGAGAAAGCCATAAAAATCATACAAGATCTGATCAATGCACCCGGCAACCAGCATCTCACTGACAGGGTATCATCAAGATTTATGGCCATTAAACTACTGGAAAAAGACAACGTTATTGGTCAGAAGATCATTGAGAACTGCCACAACCACAAAGAGATCGCTGAATGCGCTGCAGCAGAGATAACAAAGATTGAAGGTGTATACAACGAAACCTCTGATACCCTGATCACCGACCTGAAATACGGTTTTATAAACGGTGCCCTGAAAGAAACGGTAACCCCCGCCAAAGAAAGCCGCAGGCGAAAAAGCGAAATGATCGATACCCTGCTTACCGACAAGGTGCTGGGCTTTCCCATTTTCCTGTTTTTCATGTGGCTGATGTTTTCTGCCACCTTTCTACTGGGCAGCTACCCCATGGAGTGGATCGAAGATGGTGTTGAGTGGTTAAGTGTAAGCCTGGAGGCCACCATGCATCCCGGGCCTCTCAAAGACCTGCTCATCAACGGAGTGATCAGCGGTGTGGGAGGGGTTATTGTTTTTCTTCCCAACATCGTGCTGCTGTTTTTCTTTATCAGCCTCATGGAAGATACGGGTTATATGTCGCGGGCAGTGTTTATTATGGATAAGCTGATGCACAAGATCGGGCTGCACGGCAAATCCTTTATCCCTATGCTTATGGGCTTTGGTTGCAATGTACCGGCCATTATGGCCACACGCACCCTTGCCAACCGCAACGACCGTTTGCTCACCATGATCATCAATCCGTTTATGTCGTGCAGTGCCCGTCTGCCGGTGTATGTGCTGTTCATTACGGCATTTTTTCCCAACTACCAGGGCACGTTGCTGTTTTTAATTTATGCAATAGGTATTGCCATGGCCATAGTTGCAGCAATGGTTTTTAAGCGCACCCTTTTCAAAGGGGAAGACATTCCATTTGTGATGGAGCTCCCCCCCTACCGTGTGCCTACCCTCAAAGCGATTATTCTGCACATGTGGAGCAAAGCAGTGCACTACCTGAAAAAAATCAGCGGTATTATTCTTATCGCCTCCATAATTATCTGGGTACTGGGCTATCTGCCTCATGGCTATAGCTATCAGCAAAAGATTGAGGAGAAGACCACTGAAATAGAAAGGCACTATACAGGGTTGATCAGCCAGGCAACTGACAGTGCTGCTGCTGAAGAGCTTGCAAAGGAAAAAGAACTGATGCTTGAGCAAACCGAATCAGATCTAAACCTGGAGAGACAGGAAAGATCACTTATCGGATCCCTGGGCAAATTCATTGAACCGGCCATGGCCCCGCTGGGTTTTGACTGGAAGATGAGCATCAGCCTGCTCTCTGGCCTTGCAGCCAAAGAGATTGTGGTTAGTACACTCGCTGTCCTGTACCAGGCCGATGAGCATGTGCAGGTACACAGCGTTTCCCTGACCGAAAAGCTGCAAACCCAAACCTATACTTCAGGAAAGAAGGAAGGGGAAAAGGTATTCACTCCCCTGGTGGCATTATCTTTTATGTTGTTCGTGCTGTTGTATTTCCCGTGTATTGGTGTACTGGCGGCCATTATCAAGGAATCGGGCCACTGGAAGTGGGGCGTATTTACTGTTTTTTACACAACAGGAGTTGCCTGGATCGTGGCATTCCTGGTTTACCAGACCGGCAGCCTGCTCGGATTTTAATATATGAGCCCAATCCGAAAACTTGTTTTCGGTAAATCTGTGAAAATTTATGTTTTCAAACTACTTGATTATTAGAACTTAGAATCTGTGTAAATCTGTGTAATCTGTGGATAATTGACTTTTTAGAGTGGACTTATATATTTTTTTAAAACCAATTTACACCGTATAGCATGATCCAGTGGATCCTTACCATACTCATTGTTTTGCTTGCATTCGTTTACGCAGGCTACAGGATAAAGAAGCGCTTTTTTACGAAAGAAGAGGCAAAGGATCCCGATTGTCAGGGTTGCACATCAGACTGCAAATCCTGTCCGTTATCTGCCGAAGATCTGGTAAAGAAGTGGGATAAGGTTAATCAATCCTCAGATCGAATGTAAGATCCTGGTCTCGCACCTCATAGCACCGCAACTCACACATCTGATAAGAAATAACCCTTACCCTGCCCCCATCAACAGCAAGAATGGTGTCATTGCCACTGATGTATTTAGCAGTAAAGGAATAATCTGTGTCGGTTTTTAAAATCTCTGCCTCGTCCCTGTTG
Source organism: Bacteroidales bacterium (assembly GCA_007135645.1). Lineage (GTDB taxonomy): Bacteria > Bacteroidota > Bacteroidia > Bacteroidales > UBA7960 > SKVR01. The sequence continues at coordinate 26,809 of SLIL01000148.1, read as the reverse complement.
CGATAAGTCTTCTCCCATACCAGGTTGCCATCTTCAAAGTTTCCTTCGTACAAGCTTACCTGCACCGTGGGGTTTTCGCTGTTGAGAGTTACCAGAACTTCCACAATGGCTTGCGAAGGTTTGCTGGTGCGGCAATTAAAATAATCATTATCGGTACACCCTTCGTATTTGTCGCGACAGGAGGTAAACGCCGCCGGCAATAAAAGGCAGGCAATAAAGAAATAATGAATTTTCAACAGACCTTTGCTCATCTTTGCTGATTTTTTTAAGGTTTTAAAAGCAGGTTACCGGAGTACCGGACTGTAAGTGATGTTGCGTTTTCTGAAAAAAGGAAAACGGTATGCCAGCCCGGCCCGGATCCTGTGGGGCGAAACATCTTGCTGCCGCGTATCCCAGTAACTGTATCCTGCATAAAGGGAAAAACTACGCCAGTGGTAAAATACATCTGCAGCAGGGATCACAGCAAACCCACCGGGAGGTTCCATGCCTGTGCCCCTGTAGCTTGCCTGCGTGTATGCAGCCGAAGCACCGGGCATTACCCCCAGAAGCCCGTACCTTCCCATTCGGGCAAGGATGACCTCATGATGCAATCCTAAAGACCATGCGTTTCTTGATTCAAAAAACTGAAAAGTGTTTCCCGGTGATACGGGTACCCTGACCCTCTGATCCCGCAATCTTAATTTAAAATCAGCCCTGAGAAACAATCTGAACCGTGCCTCGTAAAGTCCTATCCCGGCATGGTACATCCTGTCATCCGGAGCAGAACTTAATCCCTGGTAAAGGAGAAGCTCAGAAAAATACAAACCTCGTGGCGATATGCCACTTGTTTGCATGAGCTTTCGTTGAAGATGCCTGTTGCGATTATAAAAGCTGTAGGCCAGTGCAGAAGCTCGTTTATTTTTTGATTCGGGCTCTTCAAACTCGTAGTTGAACAACAACTCTACCACATCAAAATCCTCCAGCCAGGTAGCCAGGCTAAGCGGGGTAAGGCCTGAGTCATTTTGCGTATGAAGCGATGCACCACTTTCCACCAGGTACCAGACTGTGCCAAGCTGATAACCATAGATTGCAATCATAAGGGGTGTGTTGCCCCGGTTGTCCCTCATTTCGGGGTCTGCACCCCAGGAAAGCAGCAATCCTGCCACCTCTTCGTGGCCGTAGTAGGCAGCCATATGCAAAGCGGTAGATCCGTCATTGGCCCGGTGATTGATCACGGCACCAGAGAAGGCAAAGAAATCAACCAGGAAAAAATTTCCAAAGGCTGCAGCATGAATAAGTGGCGTAGTTCCCCTGTCGGTGGTATAGTGAATATTTCCTCCTGAGTTGACAAGGGCTTCGGCAAGGGCAAGATCCCCGTTTTCTGCTGCGTAAACAAGGGCTGTATAGCCCAGACTATTTCTATGGTTAATGGCCCCAATGGAGTCAATATTTTCAAGGGTAAACTCTATCTGCCCGGCCATAATAGCATGCATCAGCACACTTGTCCCGGAATAATCAATGGAATTGATGTCAGCCCCGTTAAGGAGCAAATGATCAATGATCTCATCATCGGCATTGTACAGGGCATACATGAGCGCAGTAAGGCCTTCATAATCCCTGGCATTTGCATGCGCCCCCTTTTCTATGGCCTCTACCACCTCATCAAACTTATTTTGAAATACAGCCATCAGCAGATCCATATTTCTTCGCTCCTGCTCTGGATCCGTATCGGTCTGTCCTACAGGAAAGGATGGAAGTCTCTGGTATACAAACCAGGGGTTAAGGGCTTGCCCCTTAAGAGAAACCGAAAAAAAATAAAATATCATCGTTATAAGTAGCCTGCAGACGTAGATTTTAATCATAATCTTCAACAAATAAATACAAAGATTTTATTTTTGTGATTTTTGTTCTCTTTACAAAACTCCCGCTAATTATTTCTATTTTTGGAATTAACAACAACCAAAAGTAGTAAAATTTTAAAATAACAGATTTAATTGCATCAAATTTGATACCAAAACAGGTCTTATATCAATACTGGGGATACAATTCTTTTCGTCCTTTGCAGGAAGACATTATCAATTCTGTGCTGGAAGGAAATGATACCCTGGCATTACTACCCACCGGCGGGGGTAAATCCATTTGTTTTCAGGTGCCTGCCCTCGCTCGCGAGGGTTTGTGCATTGTGGTATCTCCGTTGATTGCACTCATGAAAGACCAGGTGGCCAATCTTACCCGCAGGGGAATCAAAGCAGTGGCTGTTTTTTCGGGGCAGAGCGTAAGGGAAATTGATATGGCCCTTGACAACTGCATTTATGGTGATGTGAAGTTCCTTTATCTCTCTCCCGAAAGGCTCACCACAGATATGTTCAGACACAGACTTCCGAAGATGAACGTGAACCTGCTGGCCATTGATGAAGCCCATTGCATCTCCCAATGGGGATATGACTTCAGGCCACCCTACCTGCAGATTGCAGAGATCCGCGAGTTTTTGCCCCAAACCCCCATGCTGGCCCTTACAGCAACAGCTACCAGGGAAGTAATGACCGACATCTGCGAGAAGCTGCAATTCAAAAACGAACAGGTATTTATTAAAAGTTTTGAGCGTAAAAACCTTACCTACGTTGTACTCAATGAGGAGAATAAACACGAACGGCTGCTCAGAATCTGCAACAAGGTGCCCGGTACCGGGATCGTGTATGTGCGCAACCGCAGAAAAACAAAAGAGATAGCCGAATTCCTGCAAAAAAACAAGATTGCAGCTGACTACTATCATGCAGGATTGGATGCTGTTTTAAGGGATAAAAAACAACAAAACTGGACCAGCGAAAAAACAAGGGTAATCGTATCTACCAATGCCTTTGGCATGGGTATAGACAAGCCCAACGTGCGGTTTGTAGCCCACATGGACCTTCCCGATGCGCCCGAAGCTTATTTTCAGGAAGCCGGAAGAGCAGGCAGAGACGAAAAAAGAGCCTATGCTATCCTGCTTTTCAATCGTTCTGATGTGATCGACCTGGACAGATACCTCGAAAATTCATTCCCTCCCCTTGATTTTATCAGGAAAGTATACAATGCCCTGGGCAACTTCTTCCAGCTGGCTACCGGCAGTGGCAAAGACAAAAGCTTCGACTTTTCCCTGGCCGATTTTTGCAATCATTATAACCTGGAACGCATCACTGCATTTAACGCGCTACGGTTCCTGGAAAAGGAAGGTTACCTGATGCTTTCTGATGCTTTTGCCAATCCCTCCAAAATGATAATCCTGCTCAACAAGGAGGAGCTTTACCGGTTTATGGTGGCTAACCCGGTGTACGACACGTTCCTGAAAATTTTTCTGCGGTCCTATACCGGGTTATTCACCGAATTTACCCGTATTGATGAAGATGAAGTGGCAAAAAGGGTGAGCCTTACCAGGGAAGAAACCACCAAACGCCTGTGGAAGCTGCATCAGATGCGGGTGATCCATTATGAACCGGTAAATACCAAACCCCGGATCACTTTTGTAAAAGGCAGAAAGGATGCAAGGGAAGTAAGCATCTCTGCCGAAACCTACTCGGAACGTAAAAAGTTTGCTACTGCAAGGGTTGATGCCATTAAACATTATGTGGCATCGGAAAACAGGTGCCGAAGCATTATTCTGCTCGAATATTTTGGGGAGCAAAATGCAGAGCGATGCGGAAGATGTGATGTTTGCCTGGAGCGAAACAAGCTGGACATGAGCAAATATGAATTCGACAATGCACTGGCCGAAATAAAACCTTTGCTGAAGAAACAACGCCTCACCCTGAAAGAGCTCCTGGATACCATTAAAACCAATATCCCTGAAAAAAGGATCATTAAAACTGTACAATGGCTTATGGATAACGGGAAGATCATCTTAGAAAGCGATTCGGAAAAAATGAGCTGGGCAGGTGAAGACAATTAAGATGATATACGTTCATGGAAAACATAATCAGAATTATCTTTAACAACAACGGATTAGCTTTACACTTTGGCGAATAATTCATACATTTGATGGCAGTAATTTTAAAATAACTTCCCACTACACAAATGGAAAAAAACGATACCATTTCAATTCTGTATGTTGAAGATCAGGATGATGTAAGGCTATTTTTATCCAAAATTCTTTCCCGTCACTATAAAAACGTTTACCTGGCCGCCAATGGAAAAGAGGGGCTGGAACTCTACTACCAGCATAAACCAGACATCATTATCTCTGACATTAAAATGCCCGTAATGGATGGTTTGTCCATGAGCACTAAAATCAAGGAAACAGACCCAAACGCTAAGATCATCCTCACCACGGCCCATAGCGATATGGAATATTTTATCCAGAGTATTGAAATAGGCATTAATCAATACATCCTTAAGCCCATTGACCGGGAGAAGCTATACAATGCCATTGATATTTGTAAGGATCAGGTAATGATGGAGCGCAACCTTGAGATCAACAATAAAAAGCTCAGGGAGTCCAACAAAATCCTTACAAAACAAGAAAGAGAACTCAGAGAGAATCTGCAAAAAACAATTGCTTTAAAAGAAACAATTGGTAAGAGTGAAGAGAACCTGAGAAAAATTGCTGAAAACATCCAGGATGCATTTTTCCTGGGGCACGGCTCAAAGGTTTTGTACGCCAATCCTGCTGTTGAGACCCTTTTTGAAGTATCCGCAGCAGAATTTTACCAAAAAGACAGGCTTTTTCTGGAATTCATCCATCCTGATGACAAGGAAGAATTTGTTGAGAAATTTGAAAAACATGAACAGAAACCCGGCAAGTTGTTATCAGCAGAATTCAGGATCGTTTCCAAAAGCGGAAAAATCAAGAATATCTGGTTCAGGGATCTCTTTATTGATCATGAAAAGAATTCAGATCAAAGGCGTATTTGTACATTAAGCGATATAAGCTGGCGAATAGAGAATGAGAAGCTTCAGCAGGATCTAACGGTAGCTGAAAGATCAGCACAAATTAAACATCGCCTGCTGGCCAATGTAAGCCATGAGATTCGCACACCTTTGAATGGAATTTTTGCCATGGCCGAAATTCTCTCCGGTACAAAACTCAATCATGAGCAGAAAGAACACCTGCGTACCATTCAGGAGTCGGCAGATCAGCTTCTTTTTATCACCAATAATCTGCTTGACATCCATGAACTGGAAAACGCTGACATAAAGATCAATGCTGAGCCGGTAAAACCCAGGAAGATCTTTAAACCTTTATTCCAGAAATACCATGATATTGCATCAAAAAAAGGGCTTTCATTCAGCTATGATTATGAGCAGGGGTTTGCTGAAGAATTCCTCTCTGATTCCAGAAGACTTGTGCAGGTATTGGAACAACTCATCATGAATGCCATTAAATTCACCTCTGAAGGAAATATCCAGGTAAAACTAAGTTCGAAAGAAACAGATGAGAACAACCTGACGGTCACCATGGAGGTAAAGGATTCCGGCATTGGGATCAAGGATTCATATATGAAAGAGATGTTTCAGCTTTTTTCCCAGCAGGAAAGCTCAGATAAAAGATCATTTGAAGGGCTTGGCCTGGGACTCAATATTTGCAGCAAAATAGCCACCTTAATGAACGGTGAGATAAAAGTGGAAAGTGAAGAAGGAAAAGGCAGCACATTCAGGTTTATTTTCCCGGCAGCAAAAACCAAAGGATCAGTGGCAGGCTCAGAGGCACAAGAAGACCTTGCCATGGAAGCAATTCCCCAGCTCAACCTTTCGGTTCTGTGCGTTGAAGACAAGGAGGTAAACCAGAAGGTACTCACCCTCATGCTCAACAATGCCGGATGCACTGTTGAGTGCGCGCCAAACGGCCTGGAAGCATTAAAAATGTACGAATCCAGGAGACCATATGATATTATCCTGATGGATATCCAGATGCCCGTAATGGACGGACTTACGGCAACAAAAGAATTAAAGAAAAAATACAACGACCTTCCCCCGGTTATAGGAGTCAGTGCCAATGCACTGGAGTCTGATTCGCAGTATTACATCTCGCAGGGTTTGGATGATTACATTGCCAAACCGGTCAGCCCAAAGGTATTGTATGAAAGAATTCTTAGCTGGACGGGAAAAGACAGCCGAAAAAGGAACGGCAACAACCTGAAACCACTTCCGGAAGAAACAACCCTGGACCCCAGGGATCTATTATTACTCCCTGACCTGGATACTTCGGGCATTGATGCCATTAAGGAGCAAACCAAACAAGATGATGCTGTTATCAATGAGCTTTACAGTATCTTTATCATGGAGGCTGATACGTTGATCCAAAGCATTGATGATGCCATTGCAGAAAACAGAGACCAGGAACTACTGGAAAGCACCCATGCACTGAAAGGGATGAGCGCTACCATAGGTGCTGCGAAAATTGCTCATATCGCCACTGAAATGGATAAACTTCACAAACAACAGATCTTCAAAAAAAGCGAACCACTGTTTAACATATTAAAAAAAGATTATGAAACAGTTAAATCCTTAATCAGGGAAAAATTCCTGTCAAATCCATAAATACCAAAGCCGGTTCTGATAAACCGGGCTGAAAAAGTCTCCCTGCACTATCCCTGTCAGGGCTGGTGACTCTTAAGAGTATTTGGCATGCAACACCAGTAATTTAAAAGCATACATGTATGAATGAAGCCAACAGGATATCAGGCAGTAGCATTATAAACTGCTGCATGTTTGTGGTTTTAATACTTTGCGGGTTAATTACCAATGGGATGACTGAAAACAATAAAGCCGGCAACATTTTGGTTTTGCACAGTTATCATCCTACCTTCAGGTGGAACATCGAAATAAATGAGGGGATCCATGAGGTTTTCTCCCGGTCACCACGGTTGCTTAATATTGCCATGGAATACATGGACTCCAAAAGACTTTTTGACGAACAATATCAGCATTATTTATATCAACTCTACGCGTACAAATATGGAAATGTAGCTTTTGACGTTATCCTGATCTCCGATGATGATGCGCTAACCTTCCTTGCCCATCATGGCAAAGAATTATTCCCGGGAGTACCGGTTGTTTTTTGCGGGATCAATAATTACCATCCTTCTTTACGCGATACCCTGCCACATTTTACCGGAGTACTGGAAGAACTCGATAAGGTAAGTACTGTTTCTCTGGCACTGGAATTATTCCCCCAAACACAAACAGTATATTTCCTGGGTGACCATTCTACAACTGCCCATGATCTTTCAAGGATCTTTCACTCTCAACATGAAAGAAAATTTCCGGGTTATCAGTTCAAATACCTTCACTCAGCCGACCTCGAACTGGTAAAGGATTCTGTGGCACGAATCGAGTCTAATACTGTAATTCTCATGTGGCCATATCTGAACCAGGATATGGGAAGGCTTGTAGAGAATGAAAAAGCCCTTAACCAGATTGCTCAGGTGGCAAAAGTGCCCCTGTTTGGATTCTGGCACTTTATGCTTGGAGAGGGCATTGTGGGAGGCAAACTGGTTTCAGGAAAAACACAGGGTATTGAAGCTGCCAGTGTTACACTTAAGATACTGGAAGGTACAGATGCTTCTGCCGTTGAGGTGCAGGAGTTTTTACCCAATGATTTTTATTTTGACTACCTGCAACTGAAAAAATTCCAGGTTTCCTTGGAAGAACTACCCCCGGACAGCAACATCATCAACCTTCCGCAAACTTTTTACCAAAGGCATCAGGCTTTCTTTACCGGTTTTTTTATTGCTATTGGGGCAATGTCTCTTCTGTTGCTTATTTTATTAATCATAAGCAGGAAAACAAGAAAAATCCTTAAAGATGAAAGCAAATTCCAGCAGGAACTGATCAATGCCTTGCCCAATGCAGTCTTTTACACGTTCGGTGACAGAATAGAGGGCTTCAATAAAGCGTTTAAGAAGCTGACCGGCTTATCTCAGGATGTTATCAGCAACATGGAATTAAAGCAACTGTACCTGCCCAGCCAGGCAGAAAAGCATTTGTCCATCAACACAGAAATTCTCAAAACTAAAAAACCGGTTATCCTCGAGGGGAGCATTGCAGGTCATAATGACGAACTTCGTGATGTGATCTTTTACAAATCGGTAATTTATAATCAACGTACCCGCAAATATGGTATCATTGAGACCATTATTGATATTACCGATAAAAAATTATCCGGGGAACGGATCCGAAAAAGCGATGAGCGCTACACTCTGGTTACCCTTGCAACCAAAGATGGCGTATGGGATTGGAACCTGAAAGAGAAAGACCTCTTCGTGTCAGGCCGGTTAAAGGAGATTCTGGGATATAATGCCGATGAGAACCCCATTAATCATAATAACATGATTAAAACTATACACCCGGAAGACCAGAATATTTTTAATCATCAAATAGACCTTTTGCAACAGGACCTGAAAGATTCGTATATCCTCGAATTGCGGTTAAAGAAAAAAGACGGGTCCTATATCTGGATAGAAAGCAAGGCCTTTGCCCTGAAAGATCAACATAAAAATGTGTACAGGATCGTAGGGACAATTTCGGATATTCAGAACCGCAAAGACAACGAAGCACGGCTGAGAAAATGGGAAGAGATCTTCCGTAATACCCAGATGGGCATTGCTGTTCTGTCAGGCGCCAGTGGTGAAGTTATTGAATCAATGAACCCTGTTTTTGCCAGAATCAATGGATACACCATAGCTGAACTTACAGGGAAGCAGCTTGCAGAGCTGATCCTGGAAGATGAGCAACAAAAGCTTAAAGAGATGATGGAAAAGGTTGCCAGCGAAGGTCATCTGGTCTGGCAGGCAATAATGGTAAAAAAAGATCAGGCTACCTATCCTGCAATGCTGGATATCAGCACCGTTAAAAACAAAGCAGGTGCTGTGGATTATTTTATTCTGAATCTTCAGGACCTTAGCGACAGAAAAGAAGAGTCATGAGACCCATGAGCATCAGAAACCTGAGATAAAATAGAAGCCTTGCATAGAAATTTTTAATACACCTGCACCTTTCTCACAAATTTGTCTTTTAATGTCTCGATCTTTAACAGATAGATCCCCGGCTTCAATCCGGCGAGACTAAATGTGTGTAATTGGCTGCCAACAGGTTGCTCTCCCAGATAACGCCCATTTATATCATAAAGAGCTATATTCAGTATCGGAGTATCAGTGCTTCTCAAATATACATGATCTGTAGCCGGGTTGGGATAAACCGACACATTCTCTGACTGGACCATTTGATGCTCTTCTGCTACATAAGTACCCACACCAATATATAGCTTCACATTGGCGGGTTCTGAGAGACTAAACCCGTCAAATACCACATACCTGAATGAGTCTTGCCAGTTTGCAGGCTCAAAGGGGGTATAAACAAAAGAGCCATCGAGGGCAAGATGTACAACCCCGTATTTGGGAGGTTCGAGAATAAGCGCCTGCATAAAATTGCCATCCAGGTCAAAATCGTTGGCCAGTACCCCATCAATAGCATTTACCTTTGCCGGTTGCCCGTCGATTTCCAGGTAAAAAGTATCGCAAACTGCGATGGCCCTGTTGTTGAATTCATGAAGACGATCCTTCATAACCCAGTAAGATCCTTTAATCACTTCTTCCACATCCAGGGCAGTATTCCATGGTTCCCACAAAAACCTTTCCTGGGGGGTAAACTCTTCATCCTTATAAAAAACCGAAACTGATATACCGTCAGAGATGGTATCCTGCCAGCCAGGAACATCCCGGTAATTATGAAAAACGACATATTCGCTGGGATCAACAAAATGGATGAGCGACCATGGTATCCTGATATGAATATGATCAGTAAAAATGGTTACTGCATCTCTGGACGACTGGGGAAGGAACCCAAAATTGACTTTCAGATTGCCGATAAACTGAACATCCTGATCAAACTCATTTACTTTCCATCGTACAATTTCCCAGGGTGCACCGTCAGAAACAACTGAGCGGTATAGCTGTTCGGGCTCGGAAATACCGTGAAATATCCCATAAAGATCATAGGCCTGGGTGACATAGAGCTTTGCAGAATAATTGGTAAGATGCAGGGCAAACTCAGCCCTGTTGGCTACCGTATCGCCTGAGGGTAAAATGGATTCTCCCAGGTCGGCATAGTAGGTATCCAGGGATATCCACATCTCGTCAGGATTACTGAGCATCTGTTTCAAGTCAAGCCTTAAATGCAGAAAATCGTAATCGGCGGCAGCCTCAATGCGCTGTATGTGGGCATCATCACCAAACTCTTCCCATAGCTGCATTTCGAGGGGCCTTTGAAAACTTATCAGGCCAAAATTCTGCTCTGCTGCAGTAATATTATGCCACAGCACTCTGCGATCCATCAGGTAATCAATGTGGTCGGTTACCCAGGTTCGCTTGAACCACTCGTCCATCCATGCAAACTGGATCCCTCCCCCACAACCGGCCGCCTCGATGGTTTTAAGCAAACGGATGTTGTTTTCGCCCTGTTCGTAATCATCAAATCCACCATGATGCATACCACTGGTTGAATAATGGGCAATTCCCCAGCTGGAGGGCACCCCATACTCAGCAATTATCAAAGGAAAACGGTGATAATATTCTTTCATGTAGGTGAGATAACCCAGGTAGCTATTGGGTCCGTAGTTATCATAGAAAGGAACATAATTGGGATCATAATTGATATAATCGGGATAATAGGGATAGGCATGATAACTTGCAAAATACCCGGCAGGTGCATCCACAAAAATAATCGTACTTAAGTCTATGGAAGTCATGTTTTCCCAGGGATTCCACTCTTCGGGATGATCAAGGGGATCCTGGGTAGGCCAGCTTGAAAAACTAACCGGTCGTTGGGTGCCGTAATTTGAATATTCATAATCCACCAGGTGATCCAGCTTGGCTGTAACCCATGCTTCCGTAGGCTCAACATCTTCTATGGCGAAGTGAGAACCTTGAAAAGAAGTATCTTCATGATGCAGATAGTTGGTATACAACACCTCTCCCGGATGTACCTCACGCCCAATGATGTAGCCCATATTCCACCTTGACACATCCACCGTGTAGTGCCCCCATGCCTTACCTAATCTGGGTTCAATATATCTGTTTCCATGCACGCAATCCACATTCTCTTCTATCTCATTGAGAAAAAAATCCGTAAGAAAATACAAATCTTCATTGTATCCCTCAAGTTCCTCTTCCAGCCACACTCCCTGGAAGAAAAACAATGGATTGTTGGGATTGGCAAGGTTAAAAGAATCAAGCACTTCATAAAAATGAGGATAATGAAGTGTATACAAACGAATAGAATTGAATCCTGCATCCTTGATCATCTGAAACCATCGTCCATATTGTTCGCGGGTTACATCAAGCTCACCAGGGAATTTTCCCGGCACAGCAACCCCCATATTCATACCCTTTAAAAAAAAGGGTTCATACTCCCTTCCGTTCCAGATGGTAAGATGCGTTTCGTTTACACTGAAAGGTACAGGCTGATATTCTGAACCATAAGCCTGCAAAAACAATATCAGACTTAAGGCATAAAAAAGCAGACTGGTTTTTCCAGGCACAAAGTAGCTTTTATTCATAGATCATATTCATTGATTAACTTGTAAAGTTATAATAAAATCAGTGCAGTCCGACCAGATAATAATTCCGCACAGCGGCAGGGTTTGATACCTGATTATCTGAATTAACCTGGAATCATTCATTCATTGCATCAAAATTAAGAAAAGTACAGTGATTGAATATTGCCATATCTGAAGCTGAAAAAAGTAAGCTTCGGATTTAAAAACTGAATATCTGCAACTTGCATAAAACATGCTCATTTTTAACAGATTATTTTCAGCCTAATGTGAACATAATTTTAAAAAAAACATTAATATTGCAGGTTGATATATTTTATGCGAAGAGACAAAGATATACCCGGTAAAAACCACAACGAGAATCTATAAGTTACACACATTGATTTTACCATGCTTCAGGATTTCAACCATGATGAAATAGCACAAGCATTACAAAAGTCTTACCAGCTGTTCATTGAATACTACGCCAAAAAGCGTGATATAGAGGCACTGCTGACGCTTTTTTCTCCTGAGATCACCAACATCGGATCAGGAGAGGATGAGCTGACCCTCAGCCATACCGATGTAATTACCATCTTCAAACGGGACATGGAGCAATGTCCTGATCCATTGGATTATAAAGAATTGAATTTACAGGTTATTCCTTTAAGTAAAAATCTTGGATTAATTATTTCAATTTGCGATATCGATGCAACTATAAATGAAATGCCGGTTTCCATGAAAGGGTATCGCTTTTCAATGATATGGGAGCAGGTATCGGAGAAATGGCAGATCCGGCATATACACCTTTCGAAGGGTGAGCCTGAGCTGAAGAAAGGTGAATCATTTCCGCTATCAGAAATCGAAGAGCGAAATAAGGCACTTAAGGAACTTGTAAAACAACGAACAATGGAATTGCACACTGTTAACATTGAATTATCTGAGGCCCACAAAGAGGTTAACGAAGTAAAACAACGCTTCGAAACTATTTTTGAAAAGGCCAGCGACGGAATCATTGTAGCTGACTGGAAAGACCACAGCTTTTTCATGGTAAACCAGAAGATCTGCGATATACTTGGATACAGAAAAAAAGATATCAGTAACTTTTGGTTCAGCGACCTTATTCCTGCTGCAGATTACCAGGAATCCATGAAAAAAATCCTGCAGGAATCCGTTGGCGACAGACTCATTGCCGATGATATCCCGTTGAGGTGCAGCAACAACGAAATACGCTATTTCGACATTACTTCCCAGCCCATAAAGATTAAACGCAGGAATTACCTGGTAAGCCTTTACAGGGATATTACAGAACACAAAAAAGCGCTGCAACTTAAGCATGAGGCCGAAATAGCACAAAAGGCATCTGAAGCGAAAAACCTTTTCCTGGCCAATATGAGCCATGAGATCAGAACTCCTGTTACCGGCATCATGGGCATGAGTGAGATCCTGTCAAAAACAGGCCTTTCTCCCCAGCAGTCTGAGTATTTGAGGGTAATTACCGATTCATCAAAGATCCTTTTAACCCTTATCAATGATATCCTGGATATTTCCAAGATTGAAGCAGGAAAACTGGAGTTGAAGACTGAAAAGATAAGAATAAAGGAAGTTATCGAAAACATCAAAGCCCTTTCTCAACCAGGAGTTTTGCAGAAAAATAATCAGATCCTTATCAGCATCAGTAATGATGTACCCGAATGGGTTTTTGCAGACAAGATGCGCCTGGAGCAGGTAATCATGAACCTGGTAAACAATGCAGTGAAATTCACAGAAAATGGCACCATATCAATCCATGTAGAGGTTGAAAACGCTGTAAAAAACCGTTACAGAATATCGGTAAAGGATACCGGGATCGGGATTGGAGAAGAGGACATGCCAAAGTTGTTTCAGAAATTTCAGCAGCTTGACTCTTCTTTGTCAAGACCAGCTGATGGATCAGGCCTGGGATTGTTTATCTGCAAGCAGCTGGTTACTTTAATGGAAGGTGAGATTGGTGTGGAAAGTGAACAGAGAACAGGCAGCAAATTCTGGTTTACATTTACTTCCAAAGCACCCCGGATCCCAGATCAGACAAAGGAAGAAATAAAAAATCCTGAGCACTTGCCCCTGGATATGAACATTCTCCTGGTGGATGATAAATCAGTAAACCTGAAGGTGATCACACTGATGCTGGAATCGGCAAAGTGTAAAATTGATACTGCGATCAATGGCAAAGAGGCACTGGAAAGTTTTGACCCCGAAAAACATGAAATGATCCTCATGGACATTATGATGCCCGTAATGGATGGAGTAACAGCCATGAAAGAACTGAGAAAAAAATACCAGAACCTGCCCCCCATTATTGCCATTACTGCCAATGCCATGACTGGCGATAAGGAGAAATATCTCAATGAAGGGTTTGATGGTTATATTACCAAACCATTAACCATGAAAAAGCTCTTTTCAGAGTTGCATGAGACAGGGTTTGTAAAAAAGCCTGCCAGGAATTAGTCTTTTATGAATGTCCGTTAAGAATCCCTCTCCGGGTTGGCTATGATGCGTTTCTTTTTATGATTTCCTTCACAAGCTGCCCATAATCAAAGGCTCCATTGCTTGATTTCTGATAACTGAAAATATCGCAGCCCTCATTGGGTGCCTCTGCCAGGGCCACATTATTGCGGATACGCGTAGCAAAAACCTTATCACCAAAGTGCGATTCAAGGGTATCCATAACATACCGGTTGAGTACTTTTCTCCTGTCAAACTGGGTAATAAAAATGCCTGTTATTTCCAGTTGAGGATTCAGTCGTTTTTTGATTTTATCAACAAGTCCAAGCAGTTTGCCAATTCCCTGCAAAGCAAGAAACTGGGCCTGCATGGGAATATAGATCTCCTGGGCTGCAGTAAAAGCATTGATGGTAAGCAACCCCAGTGAAGGCGGGCAATCAATAAAAACATAATCATACTTCTCTTTTTCTTCTTCAAGGAGTTCCTTGAGAATAAACTCCCTTCCGGCTTCTGAAGCAAGCTCCAGCTCAGCACCTCCAAGGCCTGATGTGGAAGGGATAAGGAAAAGATTCTTTTGGATTTTTACACTTGAGATGGATTGCTCACCTTTGAGATATTCATAGATACCTGTATCAGGTTCATTCAATCCAAGGCTTTGGGTCATGTTGGCCTGTGGGTCAAGATCAATCAACAATACTTTTTTCCCTTTAAGGGCAAGCCCTGCACCGATATTGATCGCGGAAGTGGTTTTTCCTACGCCTCCCTTGTGGTTACTGATAGCAATTACTTTTCCCATAGTGAAACTTTTGTTAAAAACATCCATCAAACTGCAATAATAATGGTTTTTTCGGGATGAAAGCAGAATTTTTTCAAAAAACCCGATATTGCACCTGATACTTGCTCTTGAGGTTTCATTAAGTGCCTGAAAATACTTAGTTTTGTTCATCAACTTAAAACAGAACAGCCATGGCAAATACCCTCTATCTTGATCATGAAAATGCAAAGCAGGTAATCGACAAATGTGAGGCTTGCTTTGTGGGGATGACCGACCTGGAAAACAAGCCCTATGTGTTGCCCTTTAATTTTGGATACGAAGATCAGACCATATATCTGCACTCGGGCCCCGGAGGCAAAAAACTGGATGTACTGAAAAACAACCCCCATGTTTGTATAAGTTTCAGCACCGACCACGAGCTGTTTCACCGCAATGAGCCCGTGGCCTGCAGCTATGGCATGCGCTACCGAAGCGTGCTGGCTTTTGGCAAGGTTGAGTTCATTGAAGATTTTGATGAAAAGGTTAGAATTCTCAATATTATCATGCGGAAATATACCGGCAAAGAGTTTGACTACAATGCCCCGGCTGTGAATAACGTGGTAATTTTCAAAGTAAATCCGGAGAAAATTGAAACCAAGATCTCCAATTATTGATCCTTTGCCGAGACCAAATTAGTTATCAGGGCAAAAAATCAGGACATTACACTTTCTTTACCAGGAGTTTTCTGTTTATATATTTCCACAGCTCAATAATGAGTAATGCTGCCAGTATTCCAATCAATGTGCCCACAATGATATCGCCCGGGTAATGCACCCCAAGATAAATGCGGCTATAAGCTTTTAATGATGCCCAGGTGATCATTACCGGTGCAATATACTTTAATTTATCCCTGAGCAGGTGGATCATGAAAACTGCCAGTGCAAATGAATTGGCAGCATGGGCAGAAACAAATCCGTAGCGCCCTCCCCTTCTTCCATAAACAGTATGCACCAGCCCTTCAAGGTTTTCATCGCGCGATGGACGGTACCGTTGAAAATAATCTTTCATAAACCCGGTAAACTGGTCTGTAAAGGTGATCATCAACGCAACCAGCAACATGATTATGAGTAGCGACCGCCAGCCATAATATTTGTAGCAGAAATACAATAATAATGCATAAAATGGGATCCAGAAAAATTTTGCACTGATATAATACATCACCGGATCAAGCCATGGGGCATTCAGTCCATTAAGGAACAGAAAAACTTCCAGGTCGATTTTCTTTAAAAATTCAATCATACAAACAGGAGTAAGGATTTTGGAACAGAGGATTAATCATCAGTGGTAAGTGTTTTCCAGAGCAGATCCTTTAGATTCATCAAACCCATGGTTGTGTGCGATGAGATCATAACCCAGGGCACATCGGGTAACTCCTCTTTCATTTCCTCCATCATCTGCTCATCGGCCATATCGCACTTTGTAATGGCCAGCACCCGCCTTTTGTCAAGCAATTCGGGATTATACATCCTCAACTCTTTGAGCAGGATCTCGTACTCTTTTTTCACATCATTGCTGTCAAAAGGGACCAGGAAAAGCAGCACCGAATTACGTTCTATATGCCTGAGAAACCGATGTCCCAGACCTCTGCCTTCGTGTGCTCCTTCAATGATACCCGGGATATCGGCCATAACAAAAGACTTTTGGTCGCGATAGGGTACCATGCCCAGGTTGGGTACGAGTGTAGTGAAGGGATAATCGGCGATTTCGGGCTTTGCCGCAGAAACAACAGACAGCAACGTGGATTTACCTGCATTGGGGAAGCCCACCAACCCAACATCAGCAAGGATCTTGAGCTCCATAATTACCGGGGCCTCAATAGCTGGCTCACCAGGTTGTGCATAGCGGGGAGCCTGGTTAACCGAGGTTTTGAAATGGATATTGCCCAGGCCACCTTTACCTCCATTTAGCAGAACTATTTCTTGGCCATGTTCTGTGATCTCAGCCATGATTTCGCCGGTTTCTGCATTGCGGGCAAGTGTGCCCAGCGGCACCTCAATAAAAACATCTTTTCCTTGTGCACCCGTTTTTCCCTGCCCCCGCCCAGGAGCACCCTCTTCGGCATATACATGCCGGGTGTAGCGCAAATGCAGGAGTGTCCACAAATTACTGTTCCCTTTTAATATTACATGTCCGCCACGGCCTCCATCACCCCCATCGGGCCCGCCCTTGGGGACATATTTGGCCCGTAAAAAATGAACGGAACCTGCACCACCTTTGCCCGAACGGCAATAGATCTTTATATAATCAACAAAATTTGATGCCACTAACTTTTATTTATTTATTTTCTACAAATGTTATCGCTGTGCTGAAGCTTAAAATTACAATACCCCCCATCCCCCTAAGAGGGGGAGCACGCAGTCAATTAAATTTTAGCGAATTCGCAAGGGTAGTTTTTTTATTGAATAATTGATAATTCTTTTCGAGGTGTACTCATTCATCATTTTTCATTCATCATTTTTCATTCTTCATTCTTAATTCTACTTTCTTCATTCTTCATTCTACTTTCTTCATTCTTCATTCTACATTCATCATTAAAACTACCCCATCACCTCCCTCAAAATCTCCTTTTCGTGAATATAATGCCTGATAACATGGGCGATCCGTTCTGCAACCACTTTCACCGGGGCCATACCACTGATAAAAGACACCTTGTTTTGTTTCAGATAATACTCTTTAAGCGGTTTGGTTTGCTCTTCATACACTTCCATTCTTCTGTATATGATTTTCTCATTATCATCACTACGGCCCGAATCTTCGCTGCGGCCAATCATCCGGTCAAAGAGTTCCTGCTTTTCCACAATCAGGCACAAAACGATATCAATGATGAGGTTTTTCTTGATAAGCAGTTTGTCCATAACTTCGGCCTGGGCGATTGTACGTGGAAATCCGTCAAATATAAACCCGGGCCCGTTTATATCCTTTATGGCAGTTTTATAGACGTACTTGAGCACAATACTATCTGGAACAAGCAACCCTTTTTTCATATACCCTGCAAGCTCATTACCCAATGGTGTCCTCCTTTTAACTTCGGCACGAAACAACTCCCCTGTTGACAGATGCAACAGGTTGAATCTGCATGCTACGCGAGCAGATTGTGTTCCTTTACCACACCCGGGTGGCCCGAATAAAACAAGGTTAAGCATATGTTGAGTTTTATGAAAAAAGGGCTCATCAGAAATTCTGATTTATTCCTCAATTTTATAAATATCTGCCAGGTTACGCCCAAATCCATCATAATCCAGTCCATAACCCACGATGAAATCCCTGGGTATTCTGATCCCGATGTATTCAGGTTTAATATCTGTTCTCAGTGCTTCAGGTTTAAAAAGCAATGAAGCTACTCTCAGATTCTTAGGTTCATATTTTTTCAGATCATCCAGAAGGTGTTTCACCGTAATTCCGCTATCAATAATATCTTCCAGAATAATCACACTTCGCCCTTTGATATCTTCGGTAAGGCCAATAAGGGTTTTGACTTCCTCGGTAGTTTGGGTCCCTTTGTAGGATGAAAGCCGGATAAAACTGATCTCACACCGACCTTTGTATGCTTTCAGCAAGTCAGATGAGAACATAAAAGCCCCGTTCAGCACAGCCAGAAATAAGGGGATATCATCTTCAAAATCCTTGTGGATCTTTTCTGCCATCTCTTCAACAACAGCAAGGATCTTTTGCGCATCAATGTATTTGACAAAATACTTGTCGTTTACCTTTATCCGGTCTTTAATGTGTGTTTGATAACTCATCTCCCTTAAATTGGTTCAAAATGCTAAAGTACAAAAATAAGTATTGTTAAGGTGCAGCAACGGATATTTCATGAAAAATTTTACAATTCCCACTTCATATCTAAACCTGTTAAAAACAAACGTGTTAGCTTTGTACGCAGTTAACCCAATTTGCCGGATTATGAGAAAAATAGGCCTTTTGTCTGATACACACGGATTTATCCATCCTGAACTGGAACACATATTCAAGGACTGCGATGAGATCTGGCATGCAGGTGATTTTGGGAACCTGGAAACTGCGGATACCCTCAGGAAGCTGAAACCCCTCAGGGGAGTCTATGGAAATATTGACGATACAGGGATCCGGTCGGAGTTTCCGGAAATACTACGTTTTAATTGTGAGGAAGTGGATGTGCTTATGATCCATATCGGGGGTTACCCGGGCAGCTATTCTGCAAAAGTGAGGGAGATCATGCGGGTCAGGCCACCCAAACTCTTTATCAGTGGCCACTCCCATATCCTGAAAATAATGTTCGACAAAAAACACAACTGCCTGCACCTCAATCCGGGAGCTGCAGGCAGGTATGGGTTTCATAAAGTAATAAGTATGCTGCGGTTTGTTATTGACGGGCCGCACATCAAAGATATGGAGTTGGTGGAGTTTCCCAGGGAAACGAAATTATAGCTGCCTGAGCAACTCCTCAATAGCCTTGTCAAGCTGAGGCTGGCGATTATGGAGCCTGTCGTGAAAATTCTCCGGCACCATTAAGTCAGGTGCTACACCGGTAAGTTCCATGTTTGCTCCATCCAGGGTAAAACAGCCCCAGCTGGGCAACCTGCAAAATGAGCCATCTACAAATGACCTTCCTGAGGTAAAGATGATCCACCGGTAGGTCTCAACTCCAAGAATCTTTCCAAGCCCGAGCTGTCGGAACCCTTCGGCGGTCATTTCTGCATCGCTCAGGCTGCGTTCATTGATCAGCATAACCATGGGCTTTGCCGACGGGGCAAAATTGGGCTGGGGTGCCAGTGCACCACCCCGGTACCTCCAGTTGAGATAGGGCCGCTGGGAAAGGAACTGCAATACATCGTTGTGTACGTTGCCACCCCGGTTGAACCGGATATCAAACAGCAGGGCCTCTTTGGCATCTGCATAGGTGGTCATGTCAATTAAAAACTGTTCCAATGAGCCGGCACCCATGTTTTTCATATACACGTAAGCAATTCTTCCTTCCGACTTGTCCCTTACATACCTGCGATTGGCCCTTATCCATTCATCATAAAGCAGATTGCTGATCTGACCGGGTGTATGCGGCCGGGTTAAAACAGTAAACTCCTCCCCGCCCCTTCTGAAAATGAGTTCGAGCTCATCAGGCCTTGATGGAAAATAAAAATAGCGGTTGCGGTTTTCATCTTTATCCACTGTCTGACCATTTACCCTGACCAGTTCATCGCCCGGCTTCACCGGTTTTTCAGTAAGATCAAGATTGGATGCCGTAATAATCCGTTTTACTTTGAAGGGATCATCTTTGTGAAAAACAATACCGGTTTCAGCGGTTTCCCCTTTAAAGAAAGGTTCTTCTTCTTTTCCTGAACTTGAAAAGCCCATGTGCGAGGAATTGAGCTCTCCAAGCATATCGTTGAGCAGGGTACGCAGATTGTCGCGACTACGCAGATGAGGTAAAAACCGGCTGTAATACTCCAGCATCCCCTTCCAGTCAACACCGTGAAAATCGTCATCATAAAAATTCTCTTCCAGGGTAGCCCATGTTTCATAAAATACCTGTGTAAACTCTTTCTCCAGATTCCTGCTGAAAGAATAGTCAATGTCTATTGCATCCATCTTGTTACTGCCCGGATCGAGCTTACGGATATTACCTCCTGCCAGCACCCAGAAATTTTGCTTCACATTTACTATCAATGGATTTAAGCCGGGATTGGGCCCGTCAATTTTTTCAGTTTTATCATCCTCGAAGGGTTTCATTTCCCGCTTCCAAAGGGCAAACTGCCCCTTATCATGATTGGAAACAAAAAACAACACCTGTCCGTCCCTGAAATTATAAACCTGTGGTGCCCATTGTGCTCCCCCTCTCACATCAATCCGCTCCCAGCGTTCTTCAATCCTGTCGCGGTCAATAATGATTGTGGGGGGCAGAGTATCCTTTTTTTCTTCATTTTCTGCAAATAGCTTGTCAAATGAAGCTTTACGGAAAGGTTCGGTAAAGCGGTACAAGGCAATTCTATAAATACTGTTTTCTGTATTGCCCCGCGGATAGTGGGGTGTAACTCTATCAGTGGCAAAATAGATGTACTTTCCGTCGGGCGACCACCAGGGCTGCCGCTGGGTAACGCCTGATGAAGTGAGATTGAATGTTTCGCCCGTTGCAATATGATGAATCATTACATCCTGCTCAAAATTCCGGTAAGCTGTAAAAAGGACATATTCCCCGTTTGGTGAAAAAGAAGGAACTGAGTTTTGAAAACCCCATAGCTCATCGGTTACCAGTACCCTTGTGGTTTGATTATCCAGGTCTGCCAGCCGCACTTCATTGCGGCCTGAAAGGTATACTGCCTTTTTGCGATCAGGGCATAGTGCAACCATACGGCTGGTTTGCTCCAGTTCCTCCAGTTGCTTCTCTTCTCCTTTGCCATCGGCTGATATGGTAAAAAGGTTGGCCCAACCGTTTTGGGTGCGTGTGTAAAGCAATGTTTTGCTGTCATGAAACCACTTAACCTCGATCACCCTCTCCCGGGGGTCAATGGGCATTTGTCGTACAAACTTGCCTTCCATATCCGAAACAAACAACTCACCACGCGAAACAAAAGCGAGCTTTTTCTCATCGGGCGAAACGTCGAACCAGGTGATATTCCCCTTTACGTTAAAGCTTTGCTCAACGGCCAGATTTGGGGCCTGAAACAATTGAACATCAGGCTGTGATGTTTCTCCTGAAGAAACATCGTACACATAAACCTGGTAGTCTTTCTCAAAAACCACCACGCTGCCATCGGCACTAACCCAGGGACGGCGAATAGAGCGCTCAAAGGAAGTCAAACGGGTTTTTTCCCCGTTTTTAAAAGTGTACAAGTTGTATTCACCATTGTATTCATCCGAAGCGAAGTAAATATTTCCTGCCTGATCGACGGAAGGCCATAGATCCTGCCCTTCAAAATCGGTAAGATTCTGAAACTCATCAGTTGCAGGGTTGTAAGACAGGATATCGGGCCGGTGCTCACCCCGGTAGCGCTTACGCTCTGGGAAACGCAAACTTTCCCAGCTTTCGGTAAAAATGAATTCGCCGGTAGCAGGATGCTCAATCAAATGATGCTCAATGTTGAAATAATGATCAAACAGCCTTTGCGGGGTGCCTCCTTCAATGGAGACCCTGAACACAGAGCTCATATTTTCCCGTGAGGAATGAAAATAGATCGCCCGGGAGTCCCAGCTCCAGGAATCAACAATATCATCACCCTGGTGCCAGGTAAGCTGCTTTATCTCTCCTCCCCGGGCAGGCATCACATACACATTCTGGTTGCGATCGCGTGAAGAAGTAAAAGCAATCCACTGCCCGTCAGGCGAATAACGGGGAACTGAAACCTTTCCCTCCAGTGCAGTAAGACGGTAGGCAGTACCTCCTGCTGCGGGCACCTGCCAAAGGTCATTCTCGTAAACAAAAACAATGGTTTGCCCATCAGGCGAAACCGAGGGGTCAGAAATGAAATAAGCCTTTTGAGAAAAGGCTTGTAAGAGAGGCATACTGACAAGCAGAGCTGCCAGCAAAATAAAATATCTTTTTTTCATAACAAAATACAGTTGGTTTTTAGACGGGGCTAAAATAATGAAAAAAAGAATTCCTTTTATTTAGGCCTCAAATGGGAAAAATTGATTCCATCGGGTTCATTGCCTGCTTCAAAATGCCCGGTTATTTCCATTTTTTCAAGGTCAATAATGCTTACCACATCAGAGCGGGTGTTGGCCACATAGGCAAACCGGTTATCAGGTATGACCAGTCCAATGGGTATGGAAGTTCCCTCAAAATCAGCAAAATACCTTTCTGCATCGGTGTCAGCTGGTATCGGGGGTGTAAGTAGTATCTCGGTGATCAGCTCTTTTTCCATGGCATCAAAAACGGCTATGGTTCCCGAGCGTGCATTGGACACCAGAAACTTGCGGCCATTGGGGGTAAACTTCGCCCTGATGGGAAAATCAGCACACTCCAGTTGAGTGATCACTTCAAGGGTTTGGGTGTCGAACACGGTAATGGTATTATCTGCCCGGTTGGTAACCCATACCTCTGCTCCATCAGGACTGACATCAATCCCTTCTGCTCCTGCACCACTGTAAACATGATCAATCAATTCACCGGTTTTCAGATCAAAAACGGCCATATTTCCAGTGCGGATACTGGGCACAAATGCGCGGGAAAAATCGGGTGTTGCCGCAACCATATGTGATACATCCTCACCGGTATGCATTACTTTGAGTATCTCCCCTGACTGTACATCAATTTTCAAGAGGCTTTGCGACCCCTCGGTGGTAACCAGCAGGTTGTTGGTACCAGCCACCCAGACCATCCCATGAGGCCGGGTATGCTCACCAAGGTCAATGGTTTTATGCACCCTTCCCCCTTCCACGTTATAAACTGTAAGGGTATTTCCCGGATTATCCCTGTTGCCGTAATTGCAAACCACGGCAATCCTTCCATCATCAGATACCTCTACTTCGTGAGGCTCAAGGCCCGTGGGCAGCACAATCAGGGTTTCCCCGGTTTCGCGATCGATAAAATAAACATCATCACCGCTTTTGCTGGCCACAATGATCACCCCATCCAGTTCTACCACGGCCTCTTCATAAGCAGTCCGGGGCCCGCATGACATAATCGCAAACACTATGAGAGTGATCAGGGTTGAAAATGTAATTTGTGTGTTGGTTTTCATAAAATTGGTTTTTTACAATAATCTTAATTCAGGAAATTCATCAATAAGTATTTTCAATTCAAAGGATTGAGTGCACTCTGAAAAGTCTTTTTTAATGCTATTGAAAGAACAGCCCTTGATAATTCACATCAATTCAATAAATCGCGAGCTCCCCCTGTTAGGGGACTGGGGGGTATTGTACTTTTCGTAATGGAATCAAAGGGTTGCCTCATTCAGCAACCCTTTGATTGTTAAATTTAGTCTCACTAATCAACGCTTTAAACCAATCATTTCAGGTCAAAACGATCCAGGTTCATCACCTTATTCCATGCTGCCACGAAGTCTTTTACAAACTTCTCACCCGCATCAGCACTGCCATAAACTTCTGCAATGGCCCGCAGTTCAGAGTTGGAACCAAAGATCAGATCGGCACGGGTAGCGGTCCATTTAACGGAACCGGTTTTACGATCACGCCCCTCAAAGGTCTCTTTGTCATCTGAGAGAGGTTTCCATTCAGTATTCATATCCAGCAGGTTGACAAAGAAATCGTTGCTAAGTACCCCTGGTTTGTCCGTAAAGACACCATGTTTTGAATGGTCCCAATTGGCATTGAGCATCCTCATGCCGCCTACCAGCGCGGTCATTTCGGGTGCAGTGAGGGTCAACAACTGTGCTTTGTCCACCAGCAATTCCTCCGTGCAAACTGTAAATTTGGTTTTCAGGTAGTTGCGGAAACCGTCAGCACCAGGCTCCAGCACGGCAAAGGATTCCACATCGGTCTGTTCCTGTGATGCATCCATGCGCCCGGGAGCAAAGGGAACTGTTACATCATAACCTGCTTCTTTGGCTCCCTTTTCTACACCGGCGCAACCTGCCAGCACGATGAGGTCGGCCAGGGATACTTTTTTACTGCCCGATTGTGCACTGTTGAACTCCTTCTGAATACCTTCCAGAACATCCAGCACCTTTTTAAGCTGCTCCGGGTTGTTTACTTTCCAGTCTTTCTGGGGTGCAAGACGAATACGTGCTCCATTTGCACCACCCCGCATATCTGAGCCACGGAAAGTGGAAGCAGAAGCCCAGGCAGTTGAGACCAGTTCAGGGATAGAAAGACCTGAATCAAGAACCTTGGCTTTGAGTTCTTTAACATCACTATCATCAACCAATTCATGGTCAACCTTTGGAATGGGGTCTTGCCACAGCAGCTCTTCTTTGGGTACCTCGGGTCCCAGGTAGCGTGAAACGGGCCCCATATCGCGGTGGGTCAGCTTAAACCATGCGCGGGCAAATGCATCGGCAAACTCATCGGGGTTTTCATAGAAACGCCTTGATATCTTTTCATAAGCCGGATCAAACCGCAGGGAAAGGTCGGTGGTAAGCATGGTGGGCTTGTGCTTTAAGGAAGGATCATGGGCATCGGGCACATCTGCCGGGGCATCTTTTGCAACCCACTGCTGTGCTCCTGCCGGGCTTTTGGTAAGTTCCCATTCGTAGCTGAACAGGTTTTTAAAGAAAAGATTGGTCCAATTGGTAGGATCCTGTGACCAGGTTACCTCGGGGCCACCCGTAATGGTATCTTTTCCTTTACCGGTGCCATGGCTGCTCTTCCATCCCAGTCCCTGCTCTTCAATACCTGCAGCTTCAGGTTCAGGGCCAAGCAGTGAAGGATCACCAGCACCATGAGATTTACCAAAGGTATGTCCCCCGGCTATGAGGGCAACTGTTTCTTCATCGTTCATTGCCATGCGGGCAAAAGTTTCACGAATATCTGTAGCAGCAGCAACGGGATCCGGCACACCATTGGGTCCTTCAGGGTTAACATAAATAAGCCCCATCTGTACCGCGGCCAATGGATTTTCCAGGTCACGGTCGCCTGAATACCGCTTATCATCCAGCCATTCTTTTTCTGCACCCCAGTAAACATCTTCCTCGGGCTCCCACACATCAGCACGTCCACCGGCAAACCCGAAAGTTTTCAACCCCATGGATTCCAGGGCAACATTACCGGTAAGGATCATCAGGTCGGCCCAGGAAAGTTTACGTCCATACTTTTGTTTAATGGGCCACAACAACCTGCGGGCCTTATCCAGGTTGGTATTATCGGGCCAGCTGTTGAGCGGGGCAAAACGAAGCTGACCGGTTCCTCCTCCTCCCCTGCCATCACCGGTACGATAAGTACCTGCACTATGCCAGGCCATGCGGATAAAGAAGGGGCCGTAATGACCAAAGTCGGCCGGCCACCAGTCCTGCGAATCGGTCATGAGTTTGTGCAGATCTTTTTTTACTGCATCCAGATCAAGGCTCTTGAACTCCTCAGCATAATTAAAATCTTCGCCCATAGGGTTGGATTTGCAAGAATGCTGACGCAGAATATTCAACTTCAGTTGGTTGGGCCACCAGTCGCGGTTCCCGGTCCCTTTTCCGGTTGCAGGATGTTTTCCTGTTGCACCGGTAACGGGACATTTACTTACTTTGTTTCCGTTATTCTCCATTGTTTTTTGTTTGTTTGATTAGACTTGATTTTTACTATGGTTTTATATTTACACTATGTTGAATAAATTTTCATGGTAATTATTTGAAATTTCCGGGATTTTTTCAGCATTCGGATCATTAACTGAAAGCGTTAATTGCATCATTAAACCTATTGCATTTCTGCTTTTCAGGATCAAAGAAACTTCCCAATGATCTGAAGCTTGACATCCTCTATCTTAAAACCGGGAATCCCCTTTTCTTTAAAATAGTTTTCCAGTAATTCATTCAGGTTGTCATCCCTGTAATCTTCAATGCGGTCTGAATGGGAGCAGTATAAGTGGTGATGGTTTTCTATAATGGCATCGTACCGCATAATATCTTTTTCTGTTTTTACCCTTTTTATCAGCCCATTTTCTGCAAACGTATCCAGCACTTTATAAACGGTACCGGTAGCAATATTGGGATGATTCTTACGGATAAACTCAATGATCTGCTCTGCGGTAGGATGGTTTTTTAAACGGGTAATGGCTTCCAGGATAGCTATGCGTTGTGGTGTTACCTTTAGCCCCTTCTCCATGAGATGATTGCGGATCTCTTTTGTTTCCATGAGTGTTTTTACTTAAAGAGAATAATACTCCTTTAATAATAAAAGCAAATATAGGCTTTGCAGGTTCAAAAGTCAAGGAATACAATGCTATTTTTAGATTATTATGATTGCTTAATCTTTCAATAATCAGCAAGGCTTTTTACCTGAATTCATCTTACAAAAGAACCTAAGGAATCAAGAAAATTTGCTCAAAGGGAACTGAAGAAATACTTTTTTACTTTTGCAGCATTATTATTTCATCTCCGCTTTACTAAATTTTTCCCGTATTTCCAAAAAAAATCATCAAAATCTTTTTTCCGGAAAAAAGTTTA
>SLIL01000153.1 GCA_007135645.1 Bacteroidales bacterium | reverse complement strand
TTCTCTCCCCATTTTAGCGAAGGCTTCTGGATGCTCTTTCCCCAGCGGTGCCATCTGGGTGACTTTGGATGCAGTATCAGCGAAAACAGAAGCAGGGACAAGGCTACTTTTCGTATAGCTGCACCCGTTGTCAGGGAGCAATACAAATATCGTATTACCGACAACCAGTTTCCTTCAGACGACCGGGCTCCCGACTTGCAACCAGGCGATCAGGTGGAAATCCCCTTTCATCTGCATTTCTTTGTCTGTCCTTCGGTGCAACATTTATTTGATTACTGGAATGGAATTCGATACAACCTGCTCCCCGATCCCGGTCCGGTTAACTCCATCCCTTTTTCTTCAACCTTTCCTATCCAGGAAGAAAAGTTTAATTTACAGAACTGGGTAGAATCAAAGGGGTATTACAGCGTGGGGATGCGGGAAATGTTCCTGCAGGACTGGCAGGTCGGGTGGACAGGCGGGATGATCTCTACCTATCCCCTCCTTGCATTGGGAAGCCAAAAGACCCGCGAGAGGGTGTTGAGGAATTTTGACTTCCTGTTTCCGGAAGGCATTTCACCCTCCGGTTTCTTTTACGATTGTGGCGAGCTAAAGGGAAATACATTTCACTGGTATGGAGGGGATATCCGCAAGCCCCACACTGCCAACTGGCACCTGGTGCGCAAAAGCGGGGATGCGCTTTATTACATTCTGAAGCAGTTTTGGTTGATGGAAGCAATGGGTATGACTGTTAAGGAGCATTGGAAAGAAGGACTCAAAACCGTTGCCAATGCTTTTGTAAAACTGTGGACAGAAAACAGGCAAACAGGCAATTACGTTGACTCCCTTACCGGAAAGATTATTGTGGGGGGATCCACAAGTGCGGGGATCGCACCTGCCGGGCTGGCTTATGCCGCCAAATACTACAATGACCCGGATTATCTTGTCATTGCCCAGGAAATTGCTGAACACTTTTACCAGAAATACATAACCAAAGGCCTTACCATGGGAGGTGTTGGGGATGCCATGCAAAACCCCGACAGCGAATCGGCCTATGGCGTATTCGAATCGTTTGCTGTTTTGTACGAACAGACCGGCAAATTGATCTGGCTGGAAAGGGCAGAACAAATGGCATCACAGTTCTTTACCTGGGTGATCGGCTATAATTATGAGTTTCCTGAAGGTTGTACCCTGGGGCAGATGAAGGTAAAGACCATGGGTGCCGTGTGGGCCAATACCCAGAACAAGCACGGAAGTCCGGGCATCTGCACTTTCTCCGGGGTGGCTTTGCTGCGGCTTTTCAGGGCTACCGGAAAGGATATTTACAGGGATATGCTCTGTAAAATCGCGCGGTTTATCCCTCAAATGCTCTGTCACCCCGGCAATCCCATTGAAGGGATGCAAAACGGTTGGATGACCGAACGGGTTAGTACTACCGACTGGTTTGAAGGGATTGGCGAACTCATGATGGGTTCTACCTGGGCCGAAACGGCATTGATGCTTACCACACTTGAGATACCGGCAATATATATCCTGCCCGATAAAAAAGAAATTGTGGCTTTTGATAGCCTGGATACTTGTTGGATAGAAGGAAAAAAGCAAGGCGAAGAAGCAGTAAAGATCAAAAACAATTCAACCGAAACAGCTGATGTGAAAATCATGGCAGAAGACAGTAAGCAACGAAACATCCCATTAGGTGAAAATTATTTTTTGAGCGCATTGAAAACGAGAATACTCCCAGGGCAAGAGATCATAATCCCAATACATGAAATCCATCAAAAAAACAACATAAAAACGACATTATGAAGACAGCACGACTTATTCCGCTTGTATTGGTTTTAATTTTCGCTGTAAATTGCAGCATCTATGCCACACGGCCCTTTAACTCCCTTTATTTGTCCAATTCGCTGGGGCAGGGAGATATGCCCATAGGCGTATATTACTATCCGGAGCACTGGAGCCCCGACCAATGGGAGCGCGATCTGAAGCACATTGCCGATCTGGGTTTTGCCTTTACCCATTTTGCCGAATTTGCCTGGGCAAGCCTTGAACCCCAAGAAGGGGTTTTTACCTTTGACTGGCTGGATGAGGTTGTGGAAATAGCCCATAAAAATGGGCTGAAAATCATCATGTGTACCCCCACACCCACCCCTCCGGCCTGGCTAACCCGAAAGCACCCGGAAATATTATCTGTCAATAGCGATTTCATCCGTCAGGAGCATGGTTCGCGCCTGCACACGATTTACGATCATCCTGTATATCTGCACCACACCCGGATCATTGTTGAAAAAATGGCCCAACGCTACGGGAACCATCCGGCAGTGGCAGGCTGGCAAATTGACAATGAACCGCATTTTGGTCCCATTGTGGATTACTCTGAATTTGCCGAAAAACAATTTCCGGTTTGGTTGCGGCACAAATATAAAACAATAGATTCCCTCAATTTCGCCTGGGGAACAGCATTTTGGTCACAGATATACAATCATTTCGACCAGATCCCCCTACCCAATGCCAACCGTGCCGCTCAGGGTGTTAATCCTCATCACCTTTTGGATTATCAGCGTTTTATGATGGATCGGCTGGCTTCTGCTATTCGTTTTCAGGCCGAAATCCTCAGAGAGAACATTTCACCTGAGCAATGGATAACAACCAATTATGCATATTTTAAATTTCTGCCGCTTTCTGATCCCTTCCGCAATCGTAATGATCTGGATTTTGTTTCCCATACTATGTATCTTACATCCGGTTACCTGAATGATGAAGGAGGGCCTCTGGCCTTTCGCCTGGGCAGTGGAAAAGAACTGGCGTTCAGTGCTGATCTGGCAGCATCTGTAAATGGCTACACCGGCATTATGGAGATACAACCCGGACAGATAAACTGGGGGGCTATCAACCCGCAGCCCATGCCGGGTGCGGTGCGCATGTGGGTGTGGCACACCTATGCTTTGGGCGATGCTTTTGTGTGTGCCTACCGGTTCAG
>SLIL01000240.1 GCA_007135645.1 Bacteroidales bacterium | reverse complement strand
TTCTTGAAGGGTTCTTCCTTCACGCTCACCCCGATATCAAACAGGAACTTGTTCCAGAAACGGGAATAGATGAGGTGCCCGGTGGCATGTTCAGAACCACCGATGTACAGATCCACATCCTGCCAGTAGTTGATGGCCTGCTCTGAAACAAGTGCCCGATCGTTTTTGGGGTCCATGTACCTGATGTAGTAGGCGCTGGAGCCGGCAAAGCCAGGCATGGTATTGGTTTCCAGGGGGTACCCCTCTTCGGTTTTCCAGTTGATGGCCCTTGCCAGCGGTGGTTCTCCGGTTTCGGTGGGCAGATACTTATCTACTTCGGGAAGTTCCAGTGGAAGTTGCTTCTCGCTGAGCATATAGGGAATACCGTCTTTGTAGTAAACAGGAAATGGCTCGCCCCAGTAACGCTGGCGGCTGAAAATGGCATCGCGCAGGCGGTAATTGATCTTGCGCTGGCCAATGCCCTTATCCTCAAGCCTTTGAATTACGGTGCTTATGGCAGCAGGAACGTCCATGTCGTTGATAAAGTCGCTGTTTATAAGGGTGCCGGTTTTGGCATCGTAGGACTCTTTTTCGATATCTCCTCCTGTAACCACCTCCACGATGGGCAGGTTGAAATGTTTGGCAAAGGCATAGTCGCGGCTGTCGTGCGCCGGTACAGCCATGATGGCGCCTGTACCGTAGCCTGCCAGCACATAGTCGGCTACGTAAATGGGAATGGGGTTGCCCGAGAAGGGGTGCGTGCAGTAGGCCCCGGTAAACTGGCCACTCACGGTTTTCACTTCCGACATACGCTCCCTCTCTGAGCGGTTGCGGGCAGCCTCCACGTATTCATTTACTTTTTCACGGTATTCAGCAGTGGTGATCTGCTCTACCCATTCGTGCTCGGGAGCAATCACCATAAAGGTTGATCCAAAAACCGTATCGGGCCTTGTGGTAAACACCTCCAGGGCCAGGTCGTGTCCCTGAACGGGAAAGAAGATGGTGGCTCCCTCGGAGCGCCCGATCCAGTTGCGCTGAATTTCCTTCAGCGAATCGCTCCATTCAATGGTATCCAGCCCCTTGAGCAGCCGCTCAGAATAGGCGGTGATGCGCAAAGACCATTGCATCATTTTTTTCTTTTCAACCGGGTGGCCTCCTCGTACCGAAAACCCTTCTTTTACCTCGTCGTTGGCCAGCACGGTTCCCAGTTTGGGGCACCAGTTTACCATGGTTTCAGAAAGATAAGCAAGGCGGTATTTCATCAGGACCTCCTGCTTCTCCTTTTCGCTCATTTTCAGCCATGCTACAGCAGTGAACTCCTCCTCCTGATGGGTTGCGGCATCCAGGCCAATGTTGCCGCTGCGCTCGAATGTGTCCATGAGCTTACTTACGGGCAAGGCCTTTTGCTGCTGATTATCAAAATAATGATTAAAAAGCTGTATGAAGGTCCATTGGGTCCATTTGTAATAGCGGGGGTCGCAGGTGCGCACCTCACGGTCCCAGTCATAGGAAAAACCTATTTTATCAAGTTGTTCGCGGTAGCGTTCAATGTTTCTTTCGGTGGTAATGGCCGGATGCTGTCCGGTTTGAATAGCATACTGCTCTGCCGGTAATCCATAGGCATCGTACCCCATGGGATGCAACACATTGAACCCCTTTTGCGTTTTGTAGCGGGAATAAATGTCTGAGGCAATATATCCCAGGGGATGCCCCACATGAAGGCCCGCACCCGAAGGATAGGGAAACATATCAAGGACATAATATTTGGGACGACCGGGATCAATTTCTGTCTTGTAGGTCTTGTTATCGCGCCAGTATTGCTGCCATTTAGGCTCAATGGTAGAAAAGTTGTATTCCATTTTTCAGGGATTTATATGCTTTTTTTTTGAGCTGCGAAATTAGTGATTTTTCACCTACATAGAAAGACCCTGAGCCAGAATGGTTTTAAAAAATCATTACAATGAAGTGCCTGCGGTCTGCAATAATGGTTGAGAAGCTTTTAATTTTTTTTAATCCCTGTTTTAGGTAGGGTAAAAATGAAGGTACTCCCTTTGCCTGGCTGGGTTTTAAAATCAAAGGTGCCTTTATTCTTTTCCAGGAAATCCCTTACCAGCACCATCCCCAGTCCACTCCCTCTTTCATCCTGTGTTCCGGGTGTAGAAGCAGATAAGCGGTTCGACTTTCGGAGATTTTTTTCCTGATGGGCACTCATCCCTACTCCTGCATCCTTAACACGTACTTCAATATTGTTCTCGTTTTCCTGCACATAGATATCAATATCGCCCCCGGGATGTGAATATTTAATGGCATTGGAGAGCAGATTTCTCAATACCGCATTTACCATTTCCACATCGGCAAAAGCCTGGAAAGAATTTCCTGTATGATGAACATGCACCTGTATTTCTTTTCTTTGTGCATTGGGTCTGAAAAGCGACTTTGCCTGGTTTGCCAGAATCAGCATCTCAGCCGCTGCGGGTTTTAAGGCAGAGTCCTGCATCTGGGTGCGGGACCAGTCCAGCAGGTTTTGAAGCAAACCGAAGGCTCTACGGGCCGAATCGTTGATCATGCCCGCCATTTGAACTATCTCCTCCTTAGGGAAGAACTCGATTTCTTTTTCCAGGGATTCGGTGCCGAAGAGGATGTTGTTGAACAGGTTTTTCATGTCGTGTGAGATCACCGAGAAGAGCTGATCTTTGACCTGGTTGAGGCGAGCCAGCTCTTCGTTTTGCCTGGCAATCAGATCACGATTGTACTTAAGCTCCAGGTGGGTGTAGATCCTTTTGAGCAGTTCCTGCGAATTGAAGGGCTTGGTAACATAATCCACCGCCCCTTTTTCAAGGCCATGTATTATATCCTGCTGATCCACCTTAGCTGTAAGAAAAATGATAGGAATATCGGATGTGAGGGGGTCATCTTTAAGTTTTTCGCAAACCTCAAAGCCATCCATTCCCGGCATGGAAACATCCAGCAGGATGAGGTCGGGAAGATTGTTCTTGATAGC
>SLIL01000039.1 GCA_007135645.1 Bacteroidales bacterium | reverse complement strand
TTAGAGAGTGCGACAGTTCCCCCTTTCAGGGGGCGGAGGGGGTATAGCTTTCAACAACCCTTAGAGAGCACGACAGTTCCCCCTTTTAGGGGGCGGAGGGGGTATAGCTACCTGCCTACCTACCTCTTCAACACCACCACTCCCGGCCGGTTGCGCATGTTGTAATTGAGGGTCATGGATTCGGCATAGGCGCCGGAGGTGTGGATGGCGAGCATGTCGCCGCGCTTTGTTTCGGGCAGCATAACGTCTTTGGCAAACACATCGCTGGATTCGCAGATGGGGCCTACCACATCGTAGGTTTGTTGCGGCCCGTTTGAAGTAAGACTGGTAATGAGGTGTCGGCTCTGGTAGAGGGCAGGGCGCATAAGCTCGGTCATGCCGGCATCGGTGATGGCGAAGTTGCGGTTGATCCCCTTTTTGGTGTAGAGTACCCGGGTGATGAGTTTGCCACACTGGGCCACGATGCTGCGCCCCAGCTCAAAGCGGATCTTCAGGTGCGAGGGCACACGGAGGTTGGCTGCAAAGAGGTCAAAATACCGGTCGAAAGGGGCAATGGCATTGGTTTCGGGGTCTTCGTAGTCTACCCCAAGTCCACCCCCCAGGTTTAGGAGGGTAGCACCACGGCTGTCCATATCCATGGATTGCCACAGTTCATTAACCCTGTGGCAGAGCTTCTCATAGGGCTCCAGGGAGGTGATCTGCGAACCGATGTGAAAGTGCAGCCCCATAAGGCGCAGCCAGGGCGACTCCGAGGCATAATCCAGGGCCTGGCGCACCAGGGCAAGGTGAACGCCAAACTTGTTCTCTTCCATTCCGGTGGTGATGTATTTGTGGGTATTGGCCTTCACTCCCGGGTTCACGCGCACGGCAACAGGAGCCACCTTGTTCATGGCCTGCGCGATCTCTGCAGTAAGCTGCAGCTCTTCCAGCGATTCGCAGTTGAGGCACAGAATGTTGCTGTCCAGGGCCTGGCGGATCTCCTGGTCTGACTTGCCCACCCCGGCATATACCACTTCGCTGGCAGCAAACCCCTGCCTGATAGCTTCGGCCACCTCGTTGCCGCTCACGCAGTCGGCACCCATGTCGTAGCTGCTGATGATACGGGTGAGGGCAGGGTTGTGATTGGCCTTCATGGCATAGTGAATGCGATAACCATGGCGGCCGGCACATTCGGAAGCACGGGCCAGGGTGCGGTGCAACAGGGTGGTATCGTAAAGGTAAAAGGGAGTTTGTTGGGATAGATAGTCGGACATTTTTAAAAGGTATAGGTCAAACAAAGTTAAGCGGTCATTTTATAAACAACCGGCAAAGATACGAATAACCTCCGATAGGTTTGGGTTCAACAGGAGATAAAAATGTTGAAAGGTTTTTCAGATGATCACCTTCTCCCCTTTGTAAAACACCTTTTCAACATGGCCGCGAACGGTCAGCCCTTCGTAAATATTGATATCGCATTGCTGGGCTTGTTTGGCGGCTGTGAGGGTATTTTGTTTCACAGGATTAAAAAATGCGATGTTGGCATCTGCTCCCGGGGCGATCTTTCCTTCCTCTTTCAGTCCGAAGATCTCTGCAGCATTGCTGGTGCAGAGTTTTATCCATTGCTGCAGGCTGAATTTTTCCTGCAGCACGGCATAGTGAAACAGCAGGGGTATTCTGAATTCAAGGCCTCCTGCACCATTGGGGATCAGGGTGAAGTTGTCTCTTCCGGCCATTTTCTGCTCCATGGTAAAGGGGCAGTGGTCGGTGGCAATGGTATCGAAAGTGCCGTCGTGCAAATGTTGCCATAGCAGTTCACGGTGCTGTTTGGGCCTCACCGGAGGGCTGAAGACATAGGGAGCGGTTTTCTCAAAACTCCCTTCATACACCGAATCATCAAAAATAAGGTATTGCGGGCAGGTTTCGGCATATACGGGCAGGCTTTCTTTTTTGGCTTCGGCAATAAGATGGGCCGACTCCGCGGAGGAAATATGTACAAAATAGGTTTTACAGTGGGTTTCCTTCACCAGGTTGATCACCTTTTTTATGGCGGTGCTTTCGGATTTGGGTGGACGGGAAAGGGCATGGTATTTGGGCTCTGTTTGTCCCTTTTCCAGGAATTCTTTCTGCAGATTTTCGATCATTTCGTGCTCCTCGGCATGTACCAGCAGAATGGTACCCAGGCGGGCCGAGATCTTCATGATCTTTTCCAGCTCTTCATACCCTATACCAATGTTTTCGCGATAAGCCAAGTAAACTTTGAAGGATTTGATGCCGTATTCTTTAACACAGATCTCCATCTGCTGTTCCATATCCGGCAGCCATCCACTGATACCCATGTGGAAAGACAGCCCCACCGAGGCGTAGTACTGGGTTTCGCTGATCTTCTTTTCCAGTGCTTTTGTGAGGCTCTGCCCCCTGAGCGGCGTAACAAAGTCCATGATATGGGTAACCCCGCCTGCCAGTGCAGCATCGCTTCCTGAAAGGATGTCATCGGCCGATAGTCCTGCAGGAGTTTCCAGACTCAGATGCACATGGGGATCGATGCTTCCGGGCAAAACAAAAACGCCGCCGGTTTGAACGATCTTTGCATCTTCCGTATCCAGCAACGTCCCGGGGCTTTCCAGACTAGAGATCTTACCATTTTCAATACATATATCTGCCCGAAAAAACTCATCGGGGTTGATAATATGGGCATGCGGTATGATAATCTTCATTTTAAACGTGTTTTCCCTCAATTTTTGTTTTCTACTCCAAACGATGTGTGATTAAACATTGATTTTGACGAACTATACTATCAGCAAAATTTTCCAACGTTAATGATGTTAAGGATATGTTAAAAAAAATCCTGCAATTCCTCTATGGGCTACGAAATTAATCAAAAAAAACGTACCGCCTGTAATTTTCTCTACAACTGTTGCCATAATTTTTTTGCAAGCTCCCTGGCCCGTGCCAGGATCTCTTTTTCATCCAGCAGCAAATGGTTCCTGTCTTTTAGAACGATACGGCCCTGCGCGATCAAGTGGCAAACATGAGAGCTGTTGATACCATAGAAAAAATGTCCGGCAAAATTTTTCTGATCCATGGGTGTGGGAGCATCGTAATCCAGCACCATAAGATTGTTCTCTGCATCGCCTGAGAATTTATTGCCTGCCAGGTAATGGTGCACCTGCCTGAGGCGCTGATAAACGGTATGCGGGGTGAGTTTTTCATGGTTCATGCCGGTAAACCAGGCTGTGCGGGCCGATGCAAACATATCGCTGTGCATGCCATCGGTGCCCAGCATCACTTTCTGCCCCAGGCAGCTGCCATTGAATATTCCCACTTTGTTGTTGAGGTTGCTGTCGTAATTAACGGCGATGGTTGAGGAGGAGTTGCGCAACAGCTCCCTTTCGTATTCATCCAGGTGTATGGCATGGACAAAGATGTTCTTTTCAAGCTCCAGAAACCCCATTTGTGCATACCGTGGCACCACCCTTTTGCCATGCTGCCGCAGGCACATTTCCTGATCCACGGGGTCTTCTGCCAGGTGAGCATGGATGCCCGTATGATGGTTTCGGGCCAGCCTCAGGGCCTCAGCCAGTGTGTCGTCCTCCAGGGTAAAACTGGCATGCAACCCCACAAGCCCCTGCCGGTTTTTGAGATAGCGATCGGTTTCCTGCAGTGCTTCGCGAGCCTTCTCCTTCCCATTGCGGTCGGTGATCTCATAGGCCAGCAGGTGGCCCAGACCTCCCTCTTCCAGTGCATCAGCAATTATTTGAAGCGAACCAACAGTATGCTGTGGTGAGGAGTGATGATCGATGATAAAGGTGCAGCCGGACCGGGCTGCAGCAATGGCAGTAGCAAGGGCGCTGTAACGGATCGTTTGTTCATCGAGAGCATGATCCAGTTTCCACCAGACGTATTGCAATTTTTCGTGGAAGTTCTTTGGCGATTTGGCAGGCTGGGGCATGCCGCGGGCCAGGGCCGAGTAAATATGGTGATGGCCATTGGCAAGCGACCGGGTAACAAACCTGCCGCTGCAATCCAGGGTAGCTTTGACGGTGAATGGTTTTTCGGGCTTCGAGAAATGAATACCTCCCTCAGGGCCTTCTTCCACCCAGATGTCGGTGTTGGAAAATTCGAGGGTTTGCCAGTGGATAAAGGTTGTGTTTTTGAGGTGGAGCATTTTTTTTGAGTTGAAAGGTTGAAGAGTTGAAGGGTTTAAGGGTTGAAAGGTTTATGAGTTTAAGGGTTTAGGAGTTGAAAGGTTTAAGGGTTTGGGAGTTGAAAGGTTTAAGGGTTTAGGAGTTGAAGAGTTTAGGGGTTGAAGAGTTTAGGGGTTTAGGGTTTTTTTTGTGGGGGTTTTAGGGGGAGTTTTTGGCGGCGGATGCCGTCGAATTTGCAAAAGGCATTGGCTACGGCAGCGGCGGTAGGAACCAGCCCGATCTCGCCCAGTCCTTTGGCACCATAAGGCCCCACGGGGTCGGTCTCCTCAATTCCTATCACCTCTATAGGTGGTGTTTCATGGGCTCTAAGGATGTTGCAATCTTTCAGCTTATCCGAGATCAGATGTCCGTTTTCCATGGGCAGGTTCTCGCAAAGGGCATACCCCAGCCCCATGTGTACGGCTCCTTCTATCTGCCCTTCAAACATCTGGGGATTAACTATTTTTCCTGCATCGTGGGCTGCATATACCTTGCTGATGGCTCCATTTTCATCCAGCACCACCAGTTGTGCTGCATACCCGTAGCTGTAGTGGGTAACGGCCTTTCGTTTCCCTTCAGAGGGTTTGCGGGTCCAGTTGCATTCCCAGCGGCCCTCGTAGATCTTTCCGGCAAGGTCTTTCAGTTTAAGCACCCTAAGGTCGGCTTTCAGGTTCTTGCAGGCATCAATGATGGCGTTGCCCAGCAGCACGGTACCACGGGAAGAGGTGGTCATCCCGGTTTTGATCCCTGCTTTGGTATCCACCTCAACCTCTACCATCTGCGGATTGATGCCGGTTTCCTGGCAAAACACCTGGGTGGCAATGGTATGAATTCCCTGCCCCATTTCTGTCCATCCATGTTTGATGAGGATCTTTTTGGGGGAGACGATCTGGATGATCACATCGGAATAATCGGTCATGCCATTGCCGATACCGCTGTTTTTGATGGCACAGGCCAGTCCTGTGTATTTGTGTTCGTAAAATTTATCTTTCAACGCTTCCAGGCAGGCGATGATCCCGGGTTTCTTGATGGGGTCGCCGGTGGCTGTTGACAACCCTTCGGTAAGGGCATTATCGTAACGAAACTGCCAGCGGTCAAACTTCCCCATGCTGCATAGCTCGTCAATACAGCTTTCCAGTGCAAAGGCTGCCTGGTTGGCACCAAAGCCACGCATGGCACCAGAAGGGATGTTGTTGGTGTAAACAGTAAGCGCCTGCAGGTCGATATGGGGAATATAGTACCCGCCGGTGGCATGGCCTGCTATGCGCTCCATCACCTTGGTCCCCACCGAAGCGTAGGCACCGGTATCGCCAATGGCGCGCATCTTCATGACCGTAAGGATCCCGTTTTCATCGCATCCCAGGGTAATATCGATGGTAACGGGATGGCGCTTGGGATGCATACGGATGGATTCTTCGCGGCTGAGGGTAACCTTCACGGGCTTTTTCAGATGCCAGGCAAACAGTGCTGCATGCCCCTGCACGCTGAGGTCTTCCTTGCCGCCAAAGCCACCGCCATTGGGTACCAGGATCACCCTCACCTTCTCTTCCTCAAGGCCCAGCACCTGTGCCACCTGCCTTCGGTCTTCATAAATGCCCTGCCCTGCAGAATAGAGGGTGATCCCCTCCTCTTCCCACAAAGCCACCGCCGACTCTGTTTCCAGGAAAGCATGCTCCACCCGCTGGGTGGTGTACTTGCCGCTGATCACAAAATCCGCATCTTTGACGGCCTGTTCAGGATCTCCTTTCTTCAACCGGCAGTTTTCAATCAGATTGGGCCGCTCCATATGAATCCGGGGAGCAGTGGGCTTAAGCGCTTCCTCAGGATCGGTAACGGGCTGCAGCAGATCATAGGTCACCACGATGGCCGCAGCAGCTGCACGGGCCTGTTCTGCTGTTTCGGCCACCACACCTGCCAGCACATCGCCGATGTAGTTGGTGGTTTCACCCACATCGATCATCATGGGCCAGTCGTTGAACAGCAGGCCCACCATACGATCGCCGGGAATATCCTTTGCCGTGTAAATGGCTTTTACTCCGGGCAGTTTTAATGCTTTGGAAGTATTGATCTCCACGATCCTTGCCCTTGGATGGCGGCTGAAATGCAAAGCGCCATGGAGCATCCCTTCAAAAAACAGATCGTTCACAAAAGGGCGCTCACCGGTGGCCGTTTCGTATGCCTGGTATTTGGGGGTGGAGGTTCCGATGGGGCCGGACGGGTTCAGCTCCGGAGGCACCTGATTCTCCCTGAGTGCAGCGGCGCTCTGCCCCATGGCAACCTCAATCTTTTTATAGCCGGTGCAACGGCACAAATGGCCTTTGATGGCCTTCTGGATCTGCCTGGGAGACGGATTGGGATTTTCCTTTAGCAGCAAATGGGTACGCATTACAAAACCAGGCGTGCAAAAGCCGCATTGCACGGCACCGTTGTTAACAAATGTACGGGCAATGGTTTGACGGATCCCTGCAGGGATCCCCTCCAGGGTAAACACTTCTGCTTCCTTCACTTTTTCCATGGCAGTGGAGCATGCCAGCCGGGGTTTTCCGTTGATCTCCACCAGGCATGCACCGCAGGTAGCCTGTCCTGAGCAACCGTCTTTGGCTGCTGTAAGGCGCTTTTCGTTGCGTAAAAATGAAAGAAGGCTGACCTTGGGATCGCCCTTGTATTCAATCGATTGACCGTTAAGGTAAAAAGGTGTCATACACTGCACTTTTTGGGTGTTTTGTCATTGGGGAAAATCTCCCTGAGGGCGAAGTTAATGTATTTTTATTATTCAGAAAAGCCACTTGTTTTAAGCTTCATCCCAATAAAAACTGAGGCAGCCACTCCGGGCTATGTGGTTCTGATAATCTCATCAAAAACTTCTTTATCCGTATCACCCTCGGTACTGATGAACAAAACCCTGGTATGCTGATCAATTCCCAGCATATTTCTCACCTCTTCAGGCCCTTGCTGGTCCATAATGGCCAGAAATCCTGCCAGGCCTGCTGCACCAGACTCCCCTGAAGTTATTCGCTGGTCATCATTGCCGGGATAGTAGAGTTCTCTCACTGCCCTCCGGGCATACTCATCATCTATCTTAAGGGCTACATCGGTTCCGTTTTTCAGCAATTCCCATGCTCCCAGGGATGGAGTGCCACAATTAAGCCCTGCCATGATGGTGCTGGCATTTCCCGGCGATGTGGTAATTCCGCCATGATTAAAGGAGGCAAAAACTGCATCAGCCTCCCAGGGCTCAACAATTATGATGGCAGGCCTTTGCAGACCATACCGCCTCAGATAGTAAAAAACTCCGGCAGCGGCAAAACTCCCTACCCCGGCCTGCATAAAAACCATGTCGACACTCGCCCTGGGAAGGGTGTGAATGGTGTTTTCCATTTCGGCAAACAAGCTCATGTATCCGGCAACAATATCGGCGGGGATTTTTTCATACCCTTCCCATGCCATGTCCTGCACCAGCTGCCAGCCATGTTTAACGCACATGTTTTCAGCATGGGCACATGCATCATCGTAATTCCCATTAACTTTTTCCACAACAGCACCTTGTGTTTCAATGGCTTTCATCCGGTTCTGGGTGGTATCCCGGGGCACATACACCACAGACCTCTTGCCAAACAGTGTTGCACCCCATGCCACTGCCTTGCCATGGTTGCCATCAGTGGCCGTGCAAAATGTCTGAAGACCGGGATCCTCCTCCAGCAGCCTGTGAATGGCATACACGGCTCCGAGGCTCTTAAAGGCATTTAGTCCAAAACGATGCGATTCGTCCTTAACATAGATTTGCCCTACCCCGTATTTTGCTGCCAGAGCAGGCAAAGCAACCAGGGGTGTTGGTTTGTACCCGGGCAGGGTTTGATGAAAAAGCAATGAATTGCTGCCATGCAACACTTTTGTTGTGTAATTGTCTGCAATCACATTGCCGGGATTGTTGATATAATGAGATACACGCATAAGCTTTTGTTTTTCAAAATTTTACCAGACTGGAAGGTATTTTAGCAGCACAAACATACGGGCTGCGACGGACAGATCTGCCTCGCAGGCCTTTTTGTGCAGAAAGCGGATGCTTTCAATGCGGAGAGTTTCCGTGTTCAGCTCGGCCGAAATATTGTCTGTTTTATAGCTGATGCTGTCGCTGTTTTTATGCCCGAAAAGGACGTGCAGCCTGCCTTGCTCATCTTTATAATCGATGCCTGTTTCATCGCCGTTGTAACTGATGAGGAAGCCACTCCCTGCCGCCTCCCAGCTTTCATCGGTAAGGTGCAAAGTGGGTTTGTCTTTGTAAGGGGCACCCATGGTGGGGCAAAATGTGCGGCAATTTCCGCATTCGTTGCAATAGTCGGCAATGTTATACACCTGGTGTTTCTGGGTAACTTCAAAAACAGGGCCCTCCTCTATCGAAACATTTCCGTCAGCATGCTGAAGCGCCGTTTGCAGATGGTACTTCACCGGCTCCATTTCAAAGGACTGGTTGGCGAAATTGGGGCAGACTCCCACACAGACATTGCATATCTCATCGCAAAGCAAACATCTGGTAGCTTCCTCCATAGCCTCTTCATTGCTGGTAACGGGTATATGCACTCCCTGCTCCGACCGGGCTGTGAGGTTGCTAAGCTCACGGGTTGTTTTTTTGATAAGCAACTCCCTGGCGGGCACCTTCCCCGTTTTCTTTTCCCTGAAACCGGGAAGATATCCTCCCGCTTTGGAGGCAATTATCTGTGCAGCCTTGCGTCCGTCAGCAATGGCCGAGATGATGTTGGAAGCCCCCGCCCTTGCATCTCCCCCCACGAATATCTTTTCCATAGCGGTGCTATAGCCGTCTTGCCCGGGCTTCATCAGTTCGTCTGCCACAAAGCCCCAGCCAACGCCTTGCCCCACTGCGGGGATGATCATGTCGGCCTCAAAAGCGATGATCTGCCCTTCAACGGGCTTTACGTTGCTCCTGCCCGAGGCATCCCTGCCATGGGTTTTCATGGGCAGGCACTGCAATGCTTTTACCTGACCGTTCTCCAGAACCACCTCGTGGGGTGCCAGCAGCTCATGCATCTCCACCCCCTCGTCGCGGGCCTCCCTGATCTCCTGCACACTGGCAGGCATATCCCTGAAGGTGCGCCGGTAGATGATCCTTACCCGGGCATCCTCCCCTGCAAAATGCCGGGCGGTGCGCGCCACATCCATGGCCGTATTGCCCCCTCCGATGATCAGGATATTTTTTGCATCAAGCCTTTTGTCGCTATCCTTTTTAAATTCTTCCAGAAACATGAGCGGATCTTTCACCTGGGGGGCCTCCCCTCCCGGAACCTTCAGTTTCACACTCTTACGTGCCCCTATCCCTGCAAAGATCCATACACCCGACCGGCGAAGGGCTTCAAAAAGCTCTCCGGTAACCGGCGTATTGTAATGCATGGTGATCCCCAGCTGCTCAATCCTGCGGATATCGGGTTCAATTTCGTCAAGGGTCATGCGAAAATCAGGGATCACCTGCTGGACCATGCCCCCTGCAGCCTCTTTTTCTTCATAAACATCCACCTCAAATCCGGCCAGTTTAAGGTACCATGCACAGGACAAACCTGCCGGCCCGGCACCAATGATGGCTGCCTTCTGCCCGTTGGATGGGAGCGAACGGATAAACTGTTCATTGTTTTCAAAAGAGGCCACATACCTCTTTATTTCCCTGATGGCCAGGGTGGAGTCGTAATTGATGCGTGTACATTTGCTCTGGCAGTCATGATCGCATACCTTGCCGGTGATGGTGGGGAAAGGGTTGGTTTGCATGATCACCTCAAAAGCTTTCTGCCAGTTGCCCTGGGATGCATAGTGCATATAAAGGGGAATATCCTGGCTTCCCGGGCAAGTGCTCATGCAAGGCGCGTGGATGCAATCGAAATAACCCAGGGGACGCA
The DNA here is from genome assembly GCA_007135645.1 of Bacteroidales bacterium. Lineage (GTDB taxonomy): Bacteria > Bacteroidota > Bacteroidia > Bacteroidales > UBA7960 > SKVR01. The sequence continues at coordinate 1,617 of SLIL01000039.1, read as the reverse complement.
GGGTTTTGATATTGGGTTCGCGCAGAGCCTTGCGGTACTTTTCGTCATCTGTAACCTGACTGCTGTATTGGTCCAGTCTCCCTGCCGGATCGGCCTGCATCCATTGGGATACAGAAGGGCTTCCTGCCCCGGTAAGCCTTTCCCTGATCTGCTTCAGGTACTGGGTCATCCGGCCATATCCACCGGGTTTGAGTAAATCGCTGGAAACGGTAACGGGAGACAGATTGCAGGCCAGCAATTCATGAACATTAAAGCAATCGGCCCCGGCAGAAAAGGAAATATCCATATGCGGAAAATCACTGCGGATATGATGGGCAAGGTTTACTGCCAGGGGATGGAGTGCCCTGCCGCTCATGTACATTTGCTTCTGATCATCAGAGAAAATTGAACGGAAATTATTGCTCTCCAAAGTATTGGTCAGCTTCAGCCCAAAGGTTACTCCATGCATTGCAGCGGCATTGCTGAGGTTCTCAATGATCCTGAGTGCATCGGGATATTTAAGGTCGTGCTCAAACGCCTGATCGGGAACCGGGGTTTCATAGCCCAGTTTGTTGTTCAGGATTTCCCTTACCTTTTCGGGTCCCAGCAGGGTAGGATTCAGTTTGATGACGGTGTGGAGTCCCCTTTCCTTAATGAGGTACAGCCCGATCTTTTCAATCTCATCGGGCGGGCATCCGTGCATGGTACTCAGGGTTACATTGTCTGAAATGCAGTGCGGGATCTCCACATCTTTTACCCATGGAAATTCTCTGGCCAGTTCATCCAGCTTTTGCTCAAGCTCTGCACTGCAGTTGTTCATCTTGTCAAAGAACCACTGCACGTTGGGTTGCAGGATCCCTTCCAGGTTGTAGCCCACGCTCATGTTGAAAAGGGTATGCCGTGCGGCATCTTTCCATTGAAGATGCTTTTCCAGCAGATGGATGATGATCCAGGCATCCAGGTACTGGTCAAAGGACTGATGGATGCGCAGCTCCTGCGACCATTCGCAGTTGTATCCCTCATCCTGCATATCGATGCAGGGTTTGGACACCTCCAGCTCATCAAGGGTCTGTATGGTCTTCAACTCCATGTACCGGGCACCGCAAAGCCATGCCCCCACAATATTCTGCGATAACTGGGTGTGCGGCCCGGCAGCAGGGCCAACAGGGGTGGCAAGGGTTTTCCCGAACCGGCGCGTTTCAAAAAAATTATCTTCGGGCTGCCAGAACACTTCATGGGGTATCCCGAAGTAATCTCCGGGGTGCGAGATGATCTTCCTGAACAATACAGGCAGGGATATGGGTACAAAACGATCGGACATTATGCTGTGCTTTTGATTGAGGGTGTGGGTCAAAAATACGAAAAAAGTTTATATCCGGGTGGATTAGATTGGGAATTTGAGGGGAGCAGGAAGTCCGAAGTCCGGAGTCGGATGCCGGAAGTTAAGGGCGAAGTGCGAAAGCCTGGACGCGAAAGCGATTCGGGACCGGAATCGGAAGTTGGGCAAGGAAAGCTGAATTTCCTGGTGCGCCGGCAACATCTTAATGCATACAACTGCCTTTCGTGGCCGGCGCTCTGGGTTTATGCTAAACTAATTTGCTACTAAGGTTTAAATAAGGGGAAATAAGGTTTGCCTTT
>SLIL01000129.1 GCA_007135645.1 Bacteroidales bacterium | reverse complement strand
TGCCTTTGCAAACCCCATCTGGACCAAGGTGGTTGATCATTCATATTTCAACAAGTCTGAAAAAACGGATATGACCCTCGTAAATGACTCCATTATACTGGTAACGGGAAATGTGGAAACATTTGGGTGCTTCTCCAACCGGTTGTTTGCTTTTGATAGCAACGGGGAGTTATTATGGTATAAGTTTAACAATACGGGATACAATCTTGGCGGAGGGTATGACCTTGTTTCTGCAAGAGATGGTTTTATCTATACCACGGGATTTGCCTATGCAGACGATTATACCACAGGCGAAGAACCACTGATCATTGTAAAACTGGATGCAGAGGGAAATGAACAGTTCGTCACCCATTATCGCAATGATGACTGGGATACGTTCATATTCTACCCGGTAAGCATTGATGTGAATCAAAATGGGGAATTGCTTATTGCAGGAGGGGAAATAAACAATCCCAATAAACTGATAAGGGTTGATAACACGGGAACCGTAGTCTGGGAAAACACCTACGACATGATCATTAAGCAGGCTGTTTTTAGCGATGTGGGAGGTATTGTAATCAGGGAAGATCTTGCACTCTCACTGGCAGACAATGCGGGAGCTATTTCTGAATCGGTTACCCTGGAACAATCATCCGTTGATATGCTGATCTGGAACATTCATATTTATCTTCTGGCTTCTTCTTCACTCAAAGTATTCGACCTTAATCTTGAACCGGTGGAAGTGCTTCTGGAAAGTGATGATGTGGATCTAATGACCATAAAGGTTTTTGATGATGAATTGTGGATCATGGGTGAAAATGATGATGAACTGGTTTTGATGCGGATTGAAAACCATACAGATCATCACCAGATAAATTTCAGTCGTTATGTTGATGATCCGGGATTTGTTGTTGCCCGGGATAAGGTTATTTTCGCGGGCACCTCACTATCAGGGCAGATAGGGCTGTATGCCTTTACTGATGATCAGGAAAACAGCTCAGCATATCAATGGCCCGATGTGGAGATTCTGGATTTCACCATCAGCAATATTACGGTAAACTATCAGAACTGGGGCGAAGAATCCTATGCCACCGACTTTGATTTTGATGCTGAACTGCTGATCAGAAACAATGGAACAGAAACCCTTACCGCCCTTTCAGTTTTATCACTGCGAAGCGGAGGGGCAAATTGTGTGCGGCAGTTTTATTACAGCAATTTTCCGGAGCTGGAAATTGCTCCCGGTGCTGAATTTACCCTTCAAATGGCAAGAAGCAATGAATTTGCCCCACCCTCCCCTGGCAACACATTGTGCTTTGAATTGCTGGCACCCAACTCATCCCTGGAACTCAACATTGAAAATAACCTGCTTTGCAAATCATTCAATATCACCAGCATTGAAGAGGTCTCCGTAAAAAGCCCATTGTACCTCTATCCCAACCCAGCAAGTGATCAACTCCACATAAAAACAGCGATTGAAAGACCCGTACAGCTGGTTATCATGGATATTTCAGGCAAGCTCATTCTGACGAAACAATACCATTCGGTGAATACTTCCATAGATGTTTCTGCATTATTGCCCGGGGTCTATTTGCTGCAACTTACGGATGGATCACAAATCTGGAATGGCCGGTTTGTTAAGGAATAGGATTTTTTGTAAAATAATCAATACTATTGTACTTTTTTAATTCAGTTTGTTTCCCTTTGTGAAACTATTTTTGTAATTTTACAATTACGTATGAAGGTGCATTTAATCAAAAAGCAATCAATAGAGGAGTATGTCAGAAAAAATGCCCGCAGCAGAGCATCTTTTGAAATCTGGTTATCCCTGATTGGAATGGCTGACTGGAACGAACCAAACGATATTAAATCAACATTTAACAGTGCGGATATACTTGGTAAAGATTCAAATAGGGTTATATTTAATGTAGGCGGTAATAATTACAGGATGTTATGCAAATATTTCTTTGGAGAAAAAAGAGTTCATTTGTTTATTAAGTGGATTGGCACTCATGCTGAATACACAAAGCTTTGTAATGAAGGTAAACAGTACGAAATCGATGAGTATTAATTCGTAATAATAAAAGAAAAAAATGGATACACTAAAATATACAGTGATCAAAGATGTTGAACAATACAAAAAGTACTGTAACATCCTGGAGGAACTACTTTTAGAAAGCACCAAAACATCTGATGATGAAGTAGAGTTACTTACTTTGTTGATAGAAAAATGGGACCAGGAGCACAACACCTTTAATGATTCTGATCCGGTCGCTTTACTTAAAAACCTCATGGAGGAACATAATCTGAAAGCAAAAGACTTAACTGAAATCCTGCATCTTTCGAAGGGTACAATCTCGAAAATCCTGAATTACCAGAAAGGACTTTCAAAAGACACAATACGAAAACTATCAGATTATTTTAAAATATCCCAGGAAGCATTTAATCGTCCCTATAAATTGATTCACGAAGTAAACAGGCATTTCCGAAATGCAAGTCTGATGAACACAAAGAAAGATCTGACAGAAGCGTAAAACTTGCATTGCCCGGCTGGCTCTTTTTCTCGTAAAAACTACAGGTAAAGCAATTTACATTATTGCCCTTAAATAAACTATATGCCCATTAACCCCCATTCAACGGAAGGGAAAACATAAACCTGCTCCCTTTATTTTCTTCACTTTCCACCCAGATCTCACCACCAATCAGTTTTACAAAATCACGGCACATCACCAGTCCCAGCCCGGTGCCTCTTTCTCCCTGTGTTCCCCTGGTTGATGAATTCTCCCTGATATCAAACAGAGTGCCCTGCACTTTGCTGCTTATTCCAACCCCCTGGTCTGAAATTACAAATAACAGATCATGGTTATGTTGTTTCACCGTTATTCCTACCTCACTTTTTGTATGAGAAAATTTGATGGCGTTGGTAAGCAGATTTCGCAACAAGAACAGGATTATCTCCCTGTCAGATATCACATCATTTTGGAAGTCAATATTTTTAATGAGTTTCAGTTCTTTTCTCTGAAATTGCTGCTCCATAAGCAGTGTAACTTCATCAACCAGCCTTTTAATTTGGAGTCTCTCCATGTTTGGTTTTATTTGGCCGCGCTGCAATCTGGCCCATTCAAGCAGGTTGATCAGCAGGTTATAAGTTTGCTCTGACGATTTATGAATATTCTGAGCAAATTGCATAAGGTTCTCCTTGCTGCCATTCTCAATATTTTTAAGCAAAAGCTCACTAAACCCCAGCAAAACAACAAAAGGATTTTTAAGATCATGGGCAATTACTGAAAACAGCTTGTCTTTGGTGGCATTGAGTTCTTCCAGTTCGATATTGGCTTTGTTAAGTTGTTTGAGGGCTTGCTCCAGGTTATGCTTTTCTCGAATGAGCTGCCGTTGCAGGTTGTTGATATCCTTATTTAGTTGATGTAGCTTTTGATTTTGATATACAAGTTTATTGGGATCAATACCACCAATAATAAGGATCTCTCCATTTTTCCTGTAAACTTCTGCTTCTATTGAAGTATTCACGGATTGTAAATCTCCTATGGTTATGTATCCGGAGTATATCTGTGTTTTTTCAGAATCCTTTCTCACCAATGTTTCAAAAGAGGGGTTGATAAAATTCTGAGAAGGTTGCTGCTCTTTAAACAATGACTTCATAGCCGGATTGGCAAACAACAGATCTCCTTCCAGAGAAAGCAAGGCGATGCAAAGTGAGTGGTTTTTCAGCAGTGTGGTATTTACCTCATCGGCCCACTTTGGAAACAGGACACTATAGTTCTCTGACATGGTTTAATAAGTTGCAAAAGGAGAATTGGTGTTTTGTTGAGCAATGTCTGTAAATACTGGAATATTCACCTGCATCCACTGATAAAACGGATATATCTCTTTAAAAGATTCTTCAGAAAGTTCTTTGCCCAAAACAGTGGTCCAGGTATCTAACTGCGCTGCCCAGTAAGTGGAGGAAAAGCCCCTGTTTTTATATGCCCTGAATGCCCATAGTATGGTCTCAACCAGCACCTCTGCATTAAAAACATTAAAAATGGAGACCATAAATTTTGCGTGATTTTCGTGGTTATCCTTCATCATTTCAATATGGTTCCTGCTTATCATTTTGCTTAAATCCTGGTGGTTCAGCATTATCTCATTTACCTTTGCAACCAGCGCACCACGCTTGTTCTCATATTCATGAACGGCCTCCGGTTTAGGGGGTTTTAACTGTTGTGCACTTTCGAAAAGCAGTTGTTTGTTCATAGACCTTTTGCTTTATAATTGGAAAGAAAAAAGTTGAGGCTTTTAAGGTCTTTCTGAAAAATTGCATTAGGGTGTTTTTCAATCACCTCCTTACCCCCATGCCTGAATGCTTGTCCTCCCACCATAACAGGAAGATCGGGAAAATCAACATCTAAGGCATTCAGCATTTTATCAAGATAAGGAAGGTTGAAATACAAGCTCAGCGACAATGCCACCATATCGGGTCGGGTCTGATCAATAAAGCTTACCAGCTCAAGAGTGGGAGTGCTGGCTCCCAGGAAATGCGTGTTCCAGCCATTCTTTTCAAAAATATCTGACACCATTTTTATCCCGATCTGATGATACTCATTCTCCACGCACCCTACCAAAACGGTATCAGGCAACTTATTCCCGGAAACAATGTGTGAATAAAACTCATTGATCAATGACTCTGCAGTAGCCGAGGCCAGATGTTCCGATGCAACACTTATCTTCCCTCTTTCCCATAAATCCCCCACTTCATACAAAGCCCTGCGAATGATATTCTCATACACATCCTCCAGGGTAACATCATTATCCAGAAGTTTGCCGGTAATTTCTGAACACTTTTTCCTGTCGCCATGAATAAGTGCATCAAAAAAACCTTCATAAACAAGGTTGTTATGGGTTTTAAAGTGCAACGTTGTTGTCATAATCAAAATCTTAATGAGAGAATTCTGAAACTAATACCTAACTACTCATCTCATCTGCATACAAAACTTATGATTCAATCAACAACAGTTATTTTACCAAAAGTTAATTCTTCCTCACACACCTGATTGTAAAATTACACAAAACATATTAAAGCCAAACTTTTTATACTATAATAATACAGGTAAAATTTGCATTCAGATGCAATGTGGATGTGTTTTTTGCATGAATAAACGTTAATAAATCCATGTAATAACAGCCCGGGGAAAGAACAACAGGATTATTCAAAAAAACCTTATTTTTACAATCATTTTCCCTTGTTTGCTGCAGCCTAATGGGCAGATGGAAATCTTACAGAAAACTTACAATTAAACCTGACTCCATGGGAAACCGGTTTTTAGCAAAACTATTTTTTTTCTCTCTATTACTCATCCCTGTAAGTTTAATAGCAGAAAAACCAGCTGAGAGAATCCCTGCTTCTGTTTTCTCCAATAATCTTTCTCAGGTTCACAAAGGCTTTGGAATTATTGAAACCAGGATCATTACCGAGGCAAATATTACCCAACGGATAAAACCGACAGAATCACTGGCCACAACAACCCGATGGTTTATCCTGGGCCTTTCAGGCATAATTTTAATACTAATAGCTTTGGTGATCAGTCTGACTATCAGACTCACTTACCGAAAAAAAACCATAGCAGCACTCAATGGGAGCAATGATAGCTTTTCCTCCACTCCTGGCTCAGATGCAAATGGGTTAAACTGCACTCTTACCAACAAAGGAGCTATCACCGATGACACCAGTCTTAAATACGTTGAACATGAGTTAAAAACCGAGCGTGCCCGGCTTAAAGGCATTATTGAAGGAGCTAATGTAGGCACCTGGGAATGGAACATCGAAACCGGAGAGAACATCATCAATGAAAACTGGGCAGGATTTTTAGGTTATTCCCTGGAAGAAATCTCTCCTGTTACGATAAAAACCTGGGAAAAATTAATTCACCCCGACGATCTTAAAAAAAGCTATGATCTGATCAATAAACATATAAAAGGAGAGTCAGATTTCTATGAGTGCGAAGTGCGCATGAAGCATAAAGACGGACACTGGGTATGGATACTGGACAGGGGACGGGTGATTACAAGGGATACAGATGGAAAACCATTAGTAATGATGGGCACCCACCAGAGCATTACCAAACGAAAAATGGCTGAGAAGAAACTGGCCGAATCGCGCATGATGCTCCGCAAAGTAATTGACACCATTCCGGTAAGGGTATTCTGGAAAGATCTGAAAGGAACTTACCTGGGATGCAACCAGCTCTTTGCTATGGATGCTGGTAAACCCAACCCCGAAAGTGTGATCGGCCTCAACGATTATGACATGGGTTGGACCGACCAGGCAGATCTTTACCGGGCCGATGACTTTGAGGTAATAAAAAGTGGCCAACCGAAAATTAATTATGAAGAACCCCAGACCACACCCGAGGGAAAAACCATCTGGCTGAAAACCTCCAAAATCCCTCTTCGCAATGAAAACAATAACATTTTCGGAGTTTTGGGAACTTACGAAGACATTACAGACAAAAAGAAAGCTGAAGCTTCTCTTCTACAGGAACGTAAATTGCTACGCACGCTCATCGATAACATTCCCGATGCTGTTTATGTTAAAGATCTTGAAGGTCGTAAAATAATTGCAAACAAGGCTGATCTTTATAACCTTGGACTGGAGAAAGAAGAGGATATCATTGGAAAAAAAGACTCCGATATCTGGCCACCAGAGATCTCAGATCCTTTTGAAGAAGATGATCAGCAGGTACTTAATAATGGAGAAGCTGTAATCAACAAAGAGGAAAAACTGATTCGTCCTGATGGAGAGACCATCTGGTTGCTTACTTCCAAATTGCCTCTCATGAACAATGAAGGTAAGATCATTGGATTACTGGGAGTTGGAAGAGACATTACCGGGATAAAAAAAGCTGAAGAAGAACTCAGACAGAAAAAACTTCTGGAGGAGAAAATTACTATCGCACAGGAGTCACTGAGATTTAAACAAAACTTCCTTGCCAATATGAGCCACGAGATCCGCACTCCCCTCACAGGCATCCTGGGCATGGTGGAAGTGCTTGCCAAAACACAGCTGGATGTAATGCAAACTGATTATTTACAGACCATACAACAATCGGGAGAGAACCTGCGGGAAATTGTGAATACGGTGCTTGACTTTTCAAAAATTGAGGCCGGAAAGGTGAAGTTAAAAAGAAGGGTTTTTGCATGGGAAAACGTGAGCAATCATGCCGAAAGCCTTTTTAAAAGCATTTGCAAAAAACCCATCACTTTTTCCTACAAAGATGATCATGAGATACCATCCTATATCAAAGCCGACGAGAACCGTATAGCACAGATTGTAAGCAACCTCATCTCCAATGCAGTAAAATTTACCGATGAGGGAAAAATCACCATGAAATCAGAACTGCAGGAACACCATACCGAAGATAAAACCGTAAAAATAAAAATCAGTGTTTCTGATACCGGCATTGGCATTGCCCAGGAGAGGCTTAAACAGCTCTTCCAACCCTTTACGCAGATCGACGACAGGGATACCCGCCAGTTTGAAGGCACTGGACTGGGGCTTTCTATCAGTAAAGAGCTGGTGAAATTGCACAGGGGAGAAATCGGAGCAGAAAGCCAGGAGGGGGTTGGAAGTACATTCTGGTTTACCTTCAAAGCTGAAGTTACAGAAGAAAAAGAGATTGTATCTTCTAAAAATTTGAGACCCTCTGCTGCGAAAAGATCGTTGAGAATTCTTTTAGCCGAAGATAAGGTCGTAAATCAGAAGGTGATTAAACTTTTGTTATCATCGCTGGGACATGAAATAGTAATCGCCGAAAACGGGGAAAAAGCAGTTGCCATTTATGAAGACGAACTGTTCGACCTTATCCTTATGGACATCCAGATGCCTGTAATGGATGGCATTGCAGCTACACAACAGCTGAGGCAGAATTACCACAACCTACCCCCCATCGTAGGCTTAAGTGCCAACGCCTTTGAAGGCGACCGCGAAAAATACATGGCCATGGGCCTGGACGAATACATTACCAAGCCCTTTAAGGTGCAGGACTTTCAGGATGTCCTGGAAAAACTGTTCGGCTAACAATCAGTCATACATTCGCACATACTCAAATCCGTTGCCCAGGTGTTGAAGAAACTTCATAAACGCTTCATACCTGATAACAATGGAAGCAGTGTTAATGCACGGATGAAAGGATATGGTTTTGCTGTGTTTAAGGTTATCATCGAGAAAAACATGCACATGGCGCTCATGATCGTTGATGAGGGCCAGCGGGCTTACCGAACCTGGTTCGATGCCCAGGTATTTCATCATCCGTTTTGGAGAAGCAAAAGTGAGTTTTCCCTGTTTTAACCGCTGCTCCAGATCACGGATATTGAGATCCTGCCGGTGGTCAAGGATCACCAGGTAATGACGGTTGCCTTTATGGTTGCGAAAAAAGAGATTTTTGCAATGGGTAGCATCCAGGTCTTTCCAGTATTTTATGGCCTCCTCAATGGTTGGGGCCGGTGGGTGGGCATAATAATCATAACTGATCTGCAATTCATCAAGCAGATGGTATAGTCTTGGGTCTCCGTTTTTTTCCATGCCACGTTTTTTACAAAGGGGCAAAAATAGAAAAAGTTTACGAGCTACTTGCCATGGATTTTCCAGATTATCTGCTCGATATCTATTGCATTTTGCTGATAAAAACCGGTTTATCAACCTCTTTCAATACATCCTCTGTGTGACTGCCAAATATAAGTTTATGCAATTTCCCTTTTCCCTGATTTAGCAAAGCCACCATATCCGGATTCTGCTTTCTGATGAACCCTTCTAAACCGTCTTCCAAACTGTGATTCTCAATGACATTTATAGCGTAATTACTGATTTTATTTGCTTTGGCCATTCCCTGCATGTATTCAATGGCATCATTGGCACTATTCTTATCATCAGTAATAACATGAACCAACTGAAGTCTTGCTTTCATTACACCGGCAAATTCAATAATTTCTTGCAGCCCTGGTTGTGTATAATCTTTAAGGATATCAACAGCAAGAGCAATCTCTTCAATATCAGTCTTAACCGGTTCATCTTTGATGATGATCATGGGAAAATCCATCTTCCTGATCATTTTTTCGGTGGGAGAGCCAAAAAGTATTTCCAGGAAACTGAATTGGTCCCGGCTTCCGGAAACAACCAGATCAACATTAAATTCCTCAACATAATCATTGAGATCGGATTTATCGCTGTTGAATCTTACAACAGGATTTATCTTCACATGATCTGAGGCATGATGACCGGCCTGTTTACTGATCAGGGCTTCACGTTTTTTCATCATGGATCGGTTTAACTCATGGGCAACCGCTCCACCTGCATCAATGGGTGCTCCTGAAGCAGTCATGGTTTGAACATGTGCCGGAATTATACAATTCAACAAAATGATTTCTTTTGCCTGCATCTGTTGGGCCAGATCAATGGCAAAATCCAGAACTTTATCCGACAACTCATTGAGTTCGGACGGTACGAGTATTGTGTTCATATGCATAATAGTTGTTTGTTTCTTTTTATGTAAATCCATTTCTGTGCCATATCTGGCTGCAAACAACAGATTTAATTACTCTGCTGACTGACTGATACTTACAAAAAATACTTAAATCTTGTGGTCTTAATGTTGTGGAACTAACGCAACAGTTGTATTTTAGATGTTCCATTGCTCCGGTTGAGAAAAGTAAAAATCAAACAAGATCATTCCAATGCTTATGAAGGTATTTGAACCAGATAGCTTACCCAACCCTGTAATTGTTTATGACACTGAATGGAAAGTGAGCCAGGTCAACCAGGCAGCCCTTACTGCAATGGGGTTTGATGCAAGAACCGAAATTACCGGTAAGGATATTTTTTCTGTTTTTCATCAAAGCGAACATCAAAAGATTGCGGATATTCAGAAAAAAACCAATGAGAACAAGCCAGAATTGCCTGCGGGTATTTTTTTACAAAAAGAAAAAAACGGAAAAACAATCAGGTTCTCTTCGCAGTTTAAGAAAATCCCTGATCCAACCACAGGAAATATTTTCTGCATTGAGTCGGGCCAGGTTCTCCATCAAAACCATGATTGCCTGAATATGAATGATCAATACTCCGAATATTTTTCGATCCTTTCAGAAAATGTTCCCGGACTGGAGGTATTCCTTATCGACAGTTCTTTTCACATCCTTTGCAGAATGGGTAAAGAAGCCCATAAGCAAGGCTGGGATCAGAACCCCGGTACTTCCAGCGATTTTTTATCTCTTTTCACCCATGAAATAAACCGAATTCTGGAGCCCTTACTTCACATTGGTTTTGGTTCTACCCCGGTTAGCAGGGAGTTTTCATTCAACCAAAACTACTATTCAGTGCGTGTTAATCCTTTATCAGCTAAAATAAGTGAACCTCTTTGCATAGTGATTTTACAAAACATAACCGAAACCAAACTCGCAGAGAAAAAACTTAAGCACTCCATATCCCAGGCACAGGAAGCCAATAAGGCTAAGGATAATTTTGTTGCCAAACTATCGCATGAAATCCGAACACCACTTAATGCCATTTCAGGTTTTACAGAACAACTTGAGCAAACCCGTTTAACAAAAAAACAGGCTGATTACACCTCAATTATCACGAATGCTTCAAAGCATCTTCTATCTATTGTTGATGATATACTGGTGCTGTCTAAGATTGAATCAGGGCAAATTGATCACGATCTCAGCCCACTATCTATTGATGAGGTTTTAAAGGAAATTGACGATGTATTGAATATCAGGTATAGAGCAAAAAATCTGGACTTCAGGATTATTTGCGACCTTGCGTGTGATGAGCTTTTACTTGGAGAACCCTCCAAGCTAAGACAAGTATTGATCAACCTCGCCAACAACGCTATTAAATTCACCCGGGAAGGAAGTATATTGATAAAATGTTGCCTCATTGGAAACACTCAAACCCAGCAAACCATAGAATTTGAAGTAACTGACACCGGCGTGGGTATAGATGCTGATGAAATAAAAAACATATTCAAACCCTTTCATCAGGTTGATTTTTCTATTGGAAGAAAATATGCAGGTTGCGGCCTGGGGCTTACTATCAGCAAAGAACTGGTGGAGTCAATGGGCGGAAAAATAGATGTGGAGAGCACTCCTGGCAAGGGATCAACTTTCAGGTTTACTTTGCGTCTAAAAAAAGCCGGAAAATCAGACAAAGAAAACTATAATAAGGAGCATCATCATACAGATTTATCCCTGAAACATTTGCGAATACTCTTCGTGGATGATGACCCGGTAAATTTATTGCTTGGAAGAATTATTCTCAACAAATTCGGGGTAAAAGCCGATTTCTCAAAATCGGGATCTGATGCTTTAAATAAATACAGGAAAGGTAAATATGATATCGTATTTCTGGATATCAATATGCCTTATATTAGCGGGTTGGAAGTAACCAAAATAATAAGGGATAAAGAAAAAGACCTAAAGGAGGATCAGAAAACCAGGATCATTGCTATGACAGCCAATGCATTGAAAAAGCACATAGAAACCTATATGCAGGCTGGAATAGATTCGGTAATTTTAAAACCCTATCAGGAAGAAACACTCTACCAAAGAATTGTGGCCTATGCCTTAAAAACCAACGGGAAATCCAATTTGGTTGAGACCAGGCCCAAGCCGGAAAAATTAACCGGTATTGATCCGGGGCATTTGCTAAAATTCACCAAAGGGGATACTGACTTCACATTAACCAT
>SLIL01000032.1 GCA_007135645.1 Bacteroidales bacterium | reverse complement strand
GTTATATTTTTATTCAGCGAGATATTGAGGGCTTTTCGGATTTTGCCCTGGGAAGCAACTTTAGTCAAAACCCCCTGCCGGTTGAGTGGCTTGCGTTTGATGCCACCCCCAAAGATCAGAAAGTGCTGCTCACCTGGCAGACTGCCACTGAAACCAACAACAGCCATTTTACTGTTTTGCACTCCACAGATGGCGTAAACTTTCACGAGTTGGGCCATAAACCGGGGGCTGGCAACAGCAATCAGGTGCTGAGCTATTCCTTCACAGACCATGATCCTGAGCCCGGCGTCAACTATTACCGCATTCGACAAACAGATTTTGATGGCACCACCGATTACAGTAAGATGGTAGCTGTAAATCTTACCCTTTCGCAGGAGCCCAATATCTTTTGCCACAACCAAACGATCCATTTTTACCTGCCACGCCGGCAGAACAACGCATGGAGCTACCAGATTTACCGCACCGATGGCGGCCTTGTGCATTCGGGCAAGCTGCCACCCGGCTACCATACCAATCCTTACACATGGGATGCTTCTCTTTATGCAGGGCAGATTTTGCTGGTGAGGCTAACCAACAACCAGGAATCTTTTGCACGCAAGATTGTGGTAAGATGATCCTGGCTCCGCAATGTGTAAGAAAAAGCTTAAGCCTACTGCGAAAAGTTCTTTGTTAAATAATAATAAGCACGAATGACTTTATCAACACGCACAATTTTAGTAGGTTGCGGGCTCCCCCTTTTAGGGGGCTGGGGGGTATTGCACTTTCCGGAATCGATTAACTTTTTAAATCAAAAGAACCAAAGCAAGTAAAAAAAACAATCCTAATAAAAACCTCATGCAAACCAACGCAACGCAGAAAGAACCAAAAATGTCGGAAAAATACTTTGAGAATACCCGGCTTGTGTATGTAAATTCCTTTTACAGTGCAGGCTACCCACATGCACCCAACACTAGGGCAACCTGCCAGAAAACAGAGATACGGTTGCTGAAAAACCGGCAATGCACCTATTATCAGAACTGGCCTGAGTTTCCTGGAGACCCATCCGGAACAGGGAATACATCCCACACGGATATTAAAAGGGGAACATGGGTTTTAAGGCTTGTGGAAGAGCATCAGCTTGAGCTTACCATTGCCTTTTCTGATGGGTCTTCCCGCTCTTTCACAATCCATATCAACCACTTTGGCCATTTATTTCTCAATGGCAAACGGTTTCAGGTATATAAAATCAAAAAATGAGTCCACTACAAAAATTCTATTGTCCACAGATTACACGGATTCACACAGATTTTAAAGTTTGATATACAATGAATTGAAAAATTAATAATGATCACAGATTTGCCGAAAACAAGTTTTCGGAGTGGACTTAAAAATAATATCCATAAATAAAATCTCAAAAACGGAGGATAAACAATGAACATAAGAATTTTACTCTCACTGGCAATGCTGCTTTTCCTGGCACCCAATTTATTGAAAGCCCAGAAATTTGTCTGGGAGGAGATGATCACACAAAATTCATTTTATAATTATTTTACCCGTATTCATCTGCATGACCCCAATACCATTTATGCAGTGGGCGAATACGGAAGGGCCTTTGATTTTGATGGTGAGGAATATCCTAAAATGACCCATGCTACCAATGACGAGGGAATGATTGTCCGTATGGACTCACTGGGCAATGTGCAATGGCTCAGGCGCATGGGAGGGGTGTCTGTATTCCGTTCCAACGGGATCACCACCGATGAGCAAGGGAATGTATACTGGTTGGCCTTTAATGGCAATTCCAACTTCATGATACTGGATGACGATACCATTGCACCCCTCAACGGGCAGGGGCTTCTGAAGTTTACTCCCGATGGGGAGTATGAAGGCATTGTGCCCACCGGAGCCTTATTTAACAATACGTCTGATAATACAACAGACCGGATATATATACAGGATGACAGAATCTATATGGCCACGCGACAATATGTGCGATGCTTTGACATGGAAGAAGGTGTTTTGCTTTGGGCACTTACTGCTTTCGATGGAGCTTTTCAGCCTCCCAGTTTTGAAGCAATGCATTTTGATGGCGAAAAAATAGTATTGGGCGGTTATACAAGAGGCGGAACTGTGATTCTGGGAGATACCAGCATTGTTGTTCCTACAGGCCCGAGAGGTTTGCTTTTTGCGCAGGTTGACACCAGTGGCACTGTGGATTGGCTCAGGGTATATGGTACCGACCTTCCGACAGGGAATTCAGCAAGCATCAAGCATATCAACAAGCTGGAAGACGGCAACTATTTGCTATCAGGGGTGCACTCAGGAACCATCGCTTTTGACAATGTGCTGCTGCCCAATCTTGGCAGCACACAAGGCAAAGCAAACCTTATCAAAATTGACTCAGAAGGTAATGGCTTGCAAAGCTTTACCGCACCACCCATAGAAGGCAGCGTGAATTACAGTCAGTCTATTACCGCTCTATGGGATGATGGCTCCATTTTGTGGATAGCGATGGTTACACCTGGTACCACTAATCAGACCATTGGAGATTTTGTCTTTCCTCACAGCAGGGGCAACGGCTTTCTGGCAAAGATGGATCAGGATTTCAACCTGGAATTTGCCCAGGGGATCCCCGGCAGATATAGTCGTTTGGGCATCGCTTCGGATGGCATTGACCGCGCATACCTGTTTTCAAACACCAATACCGGGGGGAACAACGTAAACCTGCCCTGCCTGCCAACCATGGAGGACTGGGAGTCTGGGATGGACAGGTCTTATATTGCCGGCATTGTAAACCGGCCCATCCCTTTTCTTGAACTGGATTTTACGGTCATACAAAACAACAATGCTGCTTTCCTGCAAAACCTGTCGGGATACGAGGTGGAATACACCTGGAATTTTGGCGATGGCACCACTGCCAATACCGTCAGTGCTGAAAAACTGTTTGATGCACCGGGAGGATACGAGGTGTGCCTTTCGGCAGAAAATTTATGTGGCACAACAGTGGTTTGTAAAGATATTCAGGTGGAAGGATT
>SLIL01000317.1 GCA_007135645.1 Bacteroidales bacterium | reverse complement strand
CTGGTATCGTTATCGCTGCCCGAACTCCTGGTGGACAAAACCCGGGTTTCAGTAGTTGAGGGCAAACGGAACCGGACTTCTGAAATGGTTTCGGTAACAAAATACTGGTCCTGCTCTACCCCTTCGCGTTCAAATTGCCGGCGCATCAGGGCAGGAATACGCGTTAAAACCCCAGTACCCTTAAGATATACATGGCAGGTATATTCCGATACCTGGTTAAGGTAATACTGGCTAAGGCCAATGGCCCTGCGCATGATGTAGTAGGCCGGGTCTTCGCCACTGGCACTCACAATGACCTCGGGAAGGTTGTATTGTTGCTCCTCCAGCTCCACATCAAGCGTCTGGAAATCATCTCCTACTGTTACATTTTTCAATACAGTTTTATAACCGAGATACTGAATGCGTACCTCATAATCACCCGGCTGCAGGGCTAACTGGTACTCGCCCAGGTCATTGGCTGTGGTGCCATGGTGTAAGGCTGCAACATAAATGGTTGCAAAGGGCACCGGCTCGCCCGACACATTGGTTATAGCCCCTTGAATGCCGGAGCTCAGGGCAGGAAAAACCTGGAAAAATAATAAGAGTGACGTGAGAAATAATTTCATTATCCAATAGTTGATTTATTCAATCAAAAACAATTTTTAAGCTACAATGGTTAGCTCACTCCAATATATCTTTTTTTTTGAAAAACATTCCCCGATAACTCGCATTAATTCAGAAGTTTGCGAGCTCCCCCTCTTAGGGGGATGGGGGGTATTGTACTTTTCGGAGCAAACCACAGTTGTAAGTTTTGTAATTTCGTAAGACGTATAGAACATCCAATTGTTACAATTATGAAGATTTTAAGTACTGCACAGACCCGCGAAGCCGATCAATACACCATTGAACATGAACCCATTGCTTCCATTGACCTTATGGAGAGGGCTTCAAAAGCTTTTTTTGATGCCATAAAAAAAGGTTTAAAAAAGCAGGACCGGATCAAAGTATTTTGTGGAATGGGAAATAATGGCGGTGACGGGCTGGCCATAGCACGCATGCTCGTGCTTTCGGGCTATAATGTGGATACCTATAAAATTGTGCATGCAGAAAATGCTTCGCCCGATTTTCAAACCAACGAAAAGAGACTTGCCAAACTCAAAAGGGCACGGTATCATGAAATAAAAAGCAAGGAGGAACTGCCTGAAATTGCACCTGCCGACATTGTCATCGAAGCGTTGTTCGGAAGTGGGCTGAGCCGTCCGCTGGAAGGATTTCCCGCGGAAACGGTAAAGCATATCAACGCATCGGAGGCAAGGGTTATAGCTGTTGATGTTCCCGCAGGGCTGTTTGGTGAAGACAATACCGGCAATACCTCTGATACCATTATCAGGGCCGATTACACGTTTACGTTCCAGATGCCCAAACTAGCCTTTATGTTTCCTGAAAATGACCTGTTTATCGGGCAATGGGAAGTACTGGATATTGGCCTGAGCAAAACCTTTATAGAGCAAACAGACACCTCATTGCACTTTCTGTTGGCACCTGATCTGTTGCCACATTATAAATTCAGGAAGAAATTCGACCACAAGGGAAGTTTTGGCCATGCCCTACTCATTGCAGGCAGCTATGGAAAAAGCGGTGCGGCAGTGCTGGCATCCAGGGCGGCCCTGCAAATGGGGGCTGGATTGCTTACGGCCCATGTGCCGGCAGCCAATTATCCCATTCAGCAATCCGGTCTTCCTGAGGGCATGGTATCAGTGGATGAGAATGAAAAGTATTTCACGCACATTAATGATATTGCCCCCTATTCTGCCATTGCTGCAGGCCCGGGCCTGGGGAAAGAGCCCCAGACCCAGAATGCCCTGAAACTTCTGATTCAGAACTCCTCCAGGCCAATGATCTTTGATGCCGATGCGCTCAATATCCTGGCAGAAAACCCTACCTGGCTTTCGTTTATTCCGCCGGGTAGCATCCTCACCCCCCATGTGGGAGAGTTTCACCGGTTGGCCGGTACATGCAGCAATGGCTGGGAACGGCTGGAGAAAGCCAGGGACATGGCATTCCGCTTTAAGTGTTACGTAGTATTGAAAGGGGCACATACTACCATTGTTTGCCCCGACAAGCAATGCATCTTCAACAGCACCGGAAACCCGGGCATGGCAACCGGCGGAACCGGGGATGTACTCACCGGGATGATCCTTGGATTACTTGCGCAAGGCTACTCTTCATTGTATAGCGCCATGGCCGGGGTTTATCTGCATGGACTGGCCGCTGACCTGGCAGCATCCCGAAAACCCATGGAAAGTATACTTGCGGGTGATATCGTTGATTTCATCCCCAGGGCCATTAAAAAAACTTTCTATCGCTGATTGTCAAACAACTAACATTGTGAAAGAATTTGCATAAGCCAACTACTTTTGCAACGCAATGTTATATTTTTAACATTATGCGAATAATTTGATAAATTTTTCACATACTGGCATTCATTAACTGATAAAAAATATGTAGGTTTGCCGTCAAATTTGAACCTTTATTTTCCAAATACAAAACTACATAGGAATGAGTGTAAAAATTGGTATCAGACACGAGGATAAATATACCATGGAACGGCGTACTCCGCTTACACCGGATCATGTAAAGAAGATTATCAAAGAACACCAGCTTGATTTTGTTGTGGAAACCTCTCCAAAACGGGTATTTACCGATGAAGAATACAGCAAAGCAGGAGCCACGATTGCCGAAAATCTTTCACAATGCCCGGTGATTATGGGTGTAAAAGAGATCCCTGCTGAGTATTTTGAAAAAAATAAAACCTACATCTTCTTCTCTCATGTGATCAAAGGCCAGCCATATAACATGCCCATGCTTAAGAAAATGATGGAGCTGGGCTGCAACCTGATCGATTACGAAAAAGTGGCCGATGAAAAGGGTAACCGACTGATCTTTTTCGGGAAATTTGCCGGCCTTGCAGGTATGATCAACTCGCTGTGGAGCCTCGGCCAGCGCTTAAAAGAGCAAGGATATGAGACCAACCCATTTCTGAAGATTAAACAGTCTTTTCAGTATGATTCGCTGGAAGAAGCCAAAAAAGAGATCTCTGAGGTAGGCCTGGAGATTGCACGCGATGGCTTGCCCCGCGAGCTGTGCCCCATGACAATTGGGTTTACCGGTTATGGAAATGTATCAATTGGTGCCCAGGAGATTGCAAGTTTACTCCCTGTTATCGAGATCACCCCTGAAAAACTTGCTGATCTGCAAAAACAGGAATCCATCCCCACCAATGTGATCTACAAAACCGTTTTCAAGGAAAAACATATCAGCAAACCCAAAGACCCTGCAAATGCTTTTGAGTTGCAGGATTATTATCAGCATCCTGAAAAATACGAGAACAATTTTGAGCAATACATCCCCCATCTTACCATTCTTATGAATTGCATGTACTGGGATGATCGCTATCCACGCATATTCACCAAAGATTATGCATCGAAACTTTTTAAGTCGGGAGAACCCAAAATCAAAGTGATCGGAGATGTGACCTGCGACCCTGACGGCTCCATTGAATTTACCCACAAGGGAACCGAGATCGAGGATCCTGTTTTTGTTTACAATCCTCATACCGGGCAGCCTGCCATGGGCTTTAAAGGCGATGGCATCCTGGTAATGGCCGTGGATATATTACCCAGCGAACTGCCAAGGGATTCATCACAGGCCTTTGGCGATGCACTGGTTGGTTTTATTGAACCCATCGCCAAAGCAGATTTCGCTGCCAGCTTTCAAGAGCTGGAGCTTCCCTCTCCCATAAAAGGTGCCATGATCCTGCACAAAGGAAAACTGACACCCGACTATGAGTACATTCAGCAATATCTGTAAAACAAACACAATTTACCCTTAAATTATCGGATATCAACCCTTAAAATCTTTTATTATATGCAAAAAGTTCTGATATTAGGTGCAGGAATGGTTGTAAAACCTATTGTAACCTACCTTTTGGAAAAAAATTATTTAGTAACCGTTGCCTCACGGACCAAAAGTAAGGCCGAGGCCATGATTGACGGCCACAAGAATGGCAGGGCCGAAGAATGGACAGTTGACCAGAAAGGAAGGCTGGACAAAATGATCCTTGATCATGACATTACAGTGAGCCTTTTACCTTGGGTACACCATATTATGGTAGCTGAAAAATGTATTGCCCATAAGAGAAACATGGTTACCACATCTTATGTAAAACCCGAGATGAAAGCTCTTCATCAGAAATCTATTGATGCTGGCATTATCATTCTCAATGAGCTGGGCCTCGATCCTGGTATTGACCATATGGGTGCTATGCGTATCATAGATCATGTGCACAATAAAGGAGGAAAAATTGAAGAGTTTTACTCCATTTGTGGTGCACTACCAGCTCCTGAAGCAGCTGACAACCCCTTTAAATACAAGTTTTCGTGGAGCCCCAAAGGGGTGGTTATGGCCGGCAACAATGACGGCAAATACCTCAGGTATGGAAAAGTAGTGGATGTTCCCACCGAAGATCTTTTTAAGAATCCTCTATCCGTTGATTTTCCTGAGGTAGGCAAGCTGGAGATCTACCCCAACCGCGACAGCCTTCCCTATATTGAGCTTTACGGCATTCCTGAAACTCAGACCATGATGCGGGGAACATTCCGGCATCCGGGATGGTGCGAGAGCATTGATGCCATCAAAGCATTGAAACTTATTACCAGCGACACCTACGATTTTACCGGCAAAACCTATGCTGACATGGTATGCATGCTTATAGGTGAGAAATCTTCCAAAGATATAAAACAAAAAACAGCTGAATTCCTGGGGATAGCTGAAGATGCACATGCCATAAAAGCTATTGAATGGCTTGGGTTGTTTGAAAATGTACCCATGAACCGCCAAATGGATACTCCCTTTGAGATCACTTCAGACCTGATGATCGAAAAGATGGAGCTGGGGTGTGAAGAGCGCGATATGGTAGCCATGCAGCATGTGTTCCTGGCCTCCTATCCTGACGGAGAAAAAGAGGTGATCAAATCCTCTATGCTTGACTTTGGCACGCTTGCAACCGACACAGCCGTTGCACGCACCGTTGCCTTGCCCGCAGCCGTTGGTGTGGAAATGATCCTCAGTGGAGATATCAAAGAAAAAGGGGTGCACATTCCTGTAATCCCCGGAATCTACAATCCCATTCTCGACAAGCTGGAAGAAATGGATATTAAAATGGTGGAAGAATTCGGGCTGCCCGAGAGTGAGAATATCCGTTAACATAGCAATCACAATCAACCAAAACAACCCAAAGCTGCCTGGTGAAATCAGGCAGCTTTTTTTGTGCCAGTTTTGGTTTTAAGTTGCGGGGTCACTGAGAGTGGCCCCGTCACAGGCAAGAATATGAATAGCCCCGGGTTTTAACCCGGGGTTTTGTGGCGACAAACGGAATGGCGCTGCGCAATGCATTTCATCAAGGAAAAGATGGTGATACCAGCGCCCGGGAGTATTTTCATGCAGGGAATTTAGTCTTAGAAGAAGAAAAATTGAATTGCAAATTCAAATGTGTTCAAAGCGGAATTAAAAATTCCGCTTAGCCGGGAATTTTAGCTCCTCTCGCATTAAGGAAAGGCCTGAAAAAAATCCGGTCACTGCAACCTAAACAGTGACCGGAAAACCTAAAACTTAAACAAAAACAACGTGTTTCTCAACACAATTATCAACTACTCGGGCCTGAATACCCAGGTCCAACCAGTATCCCATGCCGCATCAGCAACAAAAAGTACCATGCGGTCATCTGTAAGCTCAATGATCTCAAAACGCTGATTGTTGCCACCACCTTCTTCTGAGCCAAGAATGTTGGCATCTCCGTTTATGGTAAGGCGGTTAAAATCTGCATTGAATGCCCAGGAGCTTCCTGTAACAGGGTCAGCATCAGGAGATGCATAATAGGTGAAATTGGCGCCACCATCCAGGTCAAAGACCATTCTTCCGTCCACATCTGAGGGAGGGCAACATTCGCCACCTGCATTCCACCATACTTCAGCCCAGTTGCCTGGAGCAGACATATACCACCATAATCCATCATCGCCACCTTCTCCGTCAAATACCCAGGTCTTACCTTCAAGATCCTGCCCTACAAGGTAGTAGTAAGATTCGGGCAGCTCATGGTCCAGTACATCAATTTGTACGTCAATACTTTTTGAAACGTATTGAATATTGGCCGGGCTGCCATCGGGCATATAAGCCGTGGTTACATGAAAAGTAAAGGTATTTGTTCCGGGAATAGGAAAGATAACATCTACCCTGTCAGAAAATTTTCTGTCGATGATGTAATCCCAGTATCCGGCAACTCCGGGAGTAACCATCTGGAGGCTAAGGCTATTGCCACCTGGGGTTGATTGTACAACTCTCAATTCAATATCGTCGGGATGAAAACTGTTTGCAAGGGTGTCCCTTTTTTCAATGGGCTCACAGGAAGCAAACAAGAAGAGCAACAATCCCGCAAAAAGACTTATGTTTTTTACTATTTTCATTTTTCTCTGATTTAAAAGTTAAACACTTGGCGATTACCATCCTGGGTTTTGTTGATAAACCCCATTGGATAATCTGATCTCAGATTCAGGAATTGGTAACAATCCCTTTGTTTCCGGGCGGTAGGTTACACTATGGGTGGCCGTTACACCTGAATTATTCACCTCAGCAGATACAGCATAGTAATTGGCACTTGCATCTTCCACATCGCCCCATCTAACCAGGTCAAACCAGCGGATACCTTCAAAAGCAAACTCATACAATCTTTCTCTCTTAAGGTTTTCCATGGACCATGAAACGGGTTCCAGTCCGGCTCTTGCTCTCACCAGGTTCATCCCGTCAGCTGTTTGGGTAAGCTCGGAGTGCATAAGCAGGATATCAGAAAATCTAAGATAATAGAAATCCTGGGCAGCCCACAGCTGCATGGGATCCCCGTGTGACCATCCATGAAGATAATAAAACATTCCTCTTACACCTTCTTCACCATCATGTTGCAGGGTGGTATATTTTTTATTGAACAAGCCTGTTTCATGGTCTCCCTGTTCAGGCTGATAACCTTCGGTACCCTGATCGGGGTCACCCATCACCAGAACAGAACCGTGCTTCCTTACATCCTCATCGGGCCAGTTATTATAGAATGCCGGGTGGATGGTACCCCATCCCCATCCCTGACCAAAAGGAATGAGCGAGTTTCCACGTATGCCGAAAAACAAACATATCCTGTTGTTGTATTTCTGACCGGTTCCGCCGTCCCAATCCCAGTTTCCAAAAGCATATCTGAGAGAGAACATAACTTCAGTATTTCCTGTACCAATGGCAGAGTTAGGTCCATCCTGACCAACCCATGCAAGCCCTTCATTATCAGCCCAGGGAAGCACCACTTCGCCAGCGCTTTCATTTACATGGGAATAGGGCCACAGGTTGCGGAAATCGCTAACCATGGCATACCCGCTGTTGTCGCGTACGTCTTCCAGATGTTGTATTACCTCATTTCTGGTAAGAGAACCTCCGTCAGGCAGAGGAACCACCTCGGTAGGTGTGTTTTCGATGTTGGTCATATAGCCTGTATAGAACAAATAGGTGCGCGCCAGATAAGCTTTGGCAACCCACCTGTTGGCATGGCCATAGTTAGAAAGGGGGAGGTTTGCGCCGTCAACAACCGGCATGGTTTGAGCAGCAATCAGAAAGTCAGAAGCGATCTGTCCGAAGGTCTCCTCCATGGAAGCGCGTGGCACGTCGCGTGGTGCATCAGTAGCATTGATCAGTGGCATACCTCCAAAGAAGCGGGCTGCCCTGTACATAAAGAATCCTCTCATAAAGTAAGCCTCACCCAGATTGGTGTTAACAAAATTGGCTTCCTCTGCATCGGTATTGAAAAATGCCGAGTAATCATTCTCCTGTAAGGCTTCAATAATTGCATTGGCCCTGTAAACCCCGTTGTAGGTTTCAATCCAGAGATCACGGTAAGTATCTTCGGTAGGATCCTGAAAACGGGCTACATTTTTTGCAGAAATATCATCGGGGCCACCGCCGCCAA
This sequence comes from Bacteroidales bacterium, assembly GCA_007135645.1. GTDB lineage: Bacteria > Bacteroidota > Bacteroidia > Bacteroidales > UBA7960 > SKVR01. The sequence goes on along the minus strand of SLIL01000317.1, from coordinate 3,689 downwards.
ACATATAATCCGCCAGAAGATTAGCCGCAAGATGCTCTTCACTGTGAACATTGGAAACATACAAGGCATTGTACACTCCACCCATTGCCTCAGCAATATCCTGGGGAGTCTGGTAGAAATTCTCAAGGCTTGTCTCATACAGATTGGTTGTATCGAGAAAGTCTTCGCAGCTGCTGATCATAAATAATGCTCCGGCAACTCCTATTATTGAAAGTATTTTTTTCATTGTCAAACCAGTTTAAAATGTAACATTAAGTCCCAACATAACTGTGCGTGGAAGCGGGTACAATCCAAGGTCAACACCTGAAGCCCAGGAGGCATCGTGACCGAATCCTATTTCAGGATCCATTCCATCATAGTTGGTAAAGGTGTATAAATTATTAAATGAGATATAAATGGAAGCGGCTTTCATCCACTCAACATTACGAATAACATTTTCAAATTTATATCCCAGAGTAAGGTTACTGACCCTTAAATAATCGGCATCATGTACATAAATATCAGAGATAAAGTTGGTGTTGCGATGAGAAGAAGAACTCAAACGGGGGATCCTGTCGGAGGTTCCTTCACCATGCCAGCGACCAAAAATCTGCGTGGTATAGTTTTGTGTAAACTGGTCGGCAAATGAACGGTAAGACTGCATAACCTGCATACCAAATTTACCGGTCAAAGTAGTGTTTACGAAAAATCCACGGTATTCACCATTCAACTGGATACCCAGTTCAAAATCAGGCTGTGGTTTACCCAGTTTAACTTTGTCATTTTCATCAATTATACCATCGCCATTCTGATCTACGAACCAAACATCTCCGGGGCGCTGATCATCAAAATAAGGCCTTCCGTCAGGACCAACATAAGCATCTACATCGTCCTGGTTCTGGAGCAAACCGTTGGTTTCAAAACCATAAAAATAACCAATGGGATACCCTACCTGTACTCTTGAGATATAAGCTGTTCCCTGCGAAAGAACGTGTGAGGGCCCGAGAATGATCCCTTCAGCATTGGCCAGACGGGTAACTTCGTTCCTGTTGTGTGCACCAGCTATGGTAGCTCCATATTTAAAATCACCCACTTCATCTCTCCAGCTAAGTGATAATTCAATACCACGGTTCTGGATGTCTCCTCCGTTAATATAAGGTGCACCGGCACCTGAGGTTCCCAGAATAGGTGCAAGTACCAGCCAGTCTTTGGTAGTTTTCTGATACAGGTCCATGGTAAAAGTAAGGCGCCAGTCGAGCATATTTGCATCAAGACCAAAGTTGACCTGCTCAGAAGTTTCCCAGGTTACATCAGGATTGGGAACGTTTGCAGGCAATGCCGTGGGTGAAGAAACCAACCTGTTGGGTCCAAAATAATAGCCTTGTGGTTTGTAAGCAATATTGGCACTGTAGATAAAGTTGGGGATGCTATGGTTACCATTTTGCCCCCAGCTTGCGCGCAGTTTACCGAAATCAAGCCAGTCAATTCCACCCATGAAATCTTCTTCGGTAAAGTTCCATCCGGCAGAGAAAGAGGGGAAATAACCCCAGCGGTTACCTCTTGCAAAGTTGGAAGAACCGTCGGCCCTGAAAGTAGCATCGATCATATATTTTGCCTGATAGTTCCACGAAACACGTCCCATGTACGAAAGCAAGCCACCACCCTGGGCAGCCCAGTCACGGCCCCATGCATCAATATCGCTGATGGACTCAGGCACAACATTATCAAGGTATGCAAAATCAGGTGAACCATAAATTGTTCTTGCTTTCCAGCCACCAACATTAAAGTTGAGCCTGTTCTTCAGCATTTCCTGACCTGCCAGAACAGAAAATCTGTGATCATCAGCAATTGAAAAGTCATAGGTAAGGGTATTGGTCCATGTATAATCTACACCCTGGTACATGTTTTGGGTAGCTGCATCATTGGCATTGTTGTACTGGGTTGCCATGCGGAAAGTAGGAGCCCAGGATCTGCTGTGGCCAAACCATGAATTTATACCAAAGGACGATCTGAAACGAAGGTCCTTAATGGGTTGAAGAACTGCATAAGCATTCCCTGTGATATTGTTTCCACGGCCCGTATTGTAATTATGCCTGTGGTACATTACAGCAAGAGGGTTATGCTGTCCCATGGAAATTCCTTCCAGAGTGGGAGTATAATCTCTTGAATGGGGCGACTGATCCCAGTATGCAGGAAGCAGAGGATTGGTTACCAAAGCATTGTGCAGGTCGTTCCAGTAAATATTTCCGGTTGCAATGGCACGGTTCTCCACATTGGTATAGGTAAAGTTCTCTCCCACTGTAAGGATATCAAAAGAGTTGTTTTTAAACAGAACTGCTTCTGTGTTTAACCGTGCTGTAAGGCGCTTGTATCCTGCATCGGTAATGTCTCCACCCAGAATACCTGCCTGGTCCATGTAAGAAACCCCCATGGCATAGGTAAGGTCATTGGTTGATCCGGTGATGTTCACAGAATGGTTCTGAACAGGAGCATTATCCCGGCTCATCTCATGGATCCAGTTAGTACCTTCCCATCCATTCTGAAGTTGATTCCACACATGCTGACCCAGTTGGGTTCCCAGTTCGTTTGGAAAAGTATTGTTCAGGTAAGAATTGTTTAACAGAATGGATTCCCAGTTATAGGGGGCCAGACCATCATTGGTGCGACCCTCATTCATAATAAACATATACTCCTGTGCGGTGAGGGGAGTCAGGTTTTTATAGATGTTCTGAAACCCGGCATAGGTATCATAGGTAATGGTTGGAGGAGCACCGGGTGTCCCTTTACGGGTGGTTACCAGGATAACCCCGTTGGCAGCCCTTGAACCATAAATTGCAGAAGAGGCCGCATCTTTTAATACATCAATAGATTCGATATCGGAGGGGTTGAGGTAATCAATATTACCAACGGCTACCCCGTCCACAATAAATAAGGGGTTGGAATTACCAATGGTACCCATACCCCTGATGGTGATCCTTGTACCGGCACCTGGAGCACCATGGTTGCGCAATACGCTAACACCAGGAGCAATCCCCTGAAGGGCTTCCATGGCAGTGGTGGTATTCAGTTCAGCAATCTGATCTCCCTGTACATTGATATTTGCACCGGTCAACAGGGCCTTTTGCTGAACACCATAGCCGATCACCACAAATTCCTCCAGAACGGTAATATCCGGGAATAGTTCAAAATTGACAGTCAGGGTCTGTCCGGCAGTAATGGTTACCTGCCGTGTTTCTGCCATAAATCCGATAAAACTGGCCTCAAGAACCACTTCTCCTGCAGGGGCGGAAAAGTCAAATCGTCCGTCAAGGTCAGTGGTACTACCCTGAGAAGTACCCTGAATTACCACAGACGCACCGGGAAGGGATTCACCCGTAGCACGGTCAACCACCACTCCCTGTATACGGCCATTTTGTGCTGTTAATGTCATGCTGACAAAGACAAAAAGCAGCAAAAACAATAACTTGTAAGCTTTTTCAAACATAGGTATGTGTTTTAGTAAATAGATAAAATGAGTTAGATTGTTTTGGTATTGCTATTAAAAAACAGCAGTGTGTATATTTTACACACTGGCAAATATACAAAAAATCTCTTCTCTTGAATTATTTTATGATTTTTAATAAATTTAGAATGATTCTAAATAATATACTTTCTTAATCCTCTGTACAATAAACAATGAGGAAAATAGCAAGAAACTGAATCTAAAACTT
>SLIL01000180.1 GCA_007135645.1 Bacteroidales bacterium | reverse complement strand
TCTGGATCAGGTAGGTGGCCAGCAGCCGGTTGCGCTGGTTCAGATCGGGCATGTTTACATCAAACCATCCGTCCATCATCTGCTTGTAATCTGCCTGGGCAAAGTGCGGATCAAGAATGGTGCTCATGCGATAGGTAGTGCGTGTAAATTCGGGCCACTGGTTGATCCAGTCGGGTGTGGGAAGATCTTTCATCCACCAGTGATGATGGCCACAATGATTAAAAACCTTATCCTTGATGATCTTCATCCCTTTTTCATTGGCCAGCTCAATAAGCCTGAGGTAATCATCATTGGTCCCAAACCGTGCATCCACGTTGTAAAAATCAGTAATGGCGTATCCGTGATAGGAATAGCGGGGCTGGTTATTCTCCAGCACGGGGTTGATCCAGATGGCGGTAAAGCCCATTGCTGCGATATGGTCGAGATGGTTTATGATCCCCTGAATGTCGCCACCCATGCGCCCGTCAGGATTGGTGCGATCCACATTTTCCAGCATGCCGGGCACATTGTCCAGGGAAGGGTCGCCACTGGCAAAACGGTCGGGCATAAGCAGGTATATGGCATCGGAAGCATCAAAGCCCTGGATATAACGGGCATTTTCCTGCCGCTGTCTTAACTCATATTCATAGCTGAACATCGTGCGGCGTCCACTCACAAAATCTATGGTAAAACTTCCGGGTTGCGCTTCGGCAATATCCAGGTAAAGGAAGAGATAGTTGGGACTTTCTACCGAGACCACCTCTTTGAGTTTCACCCCGGGATAATCGATGTTTACCCTCGTTTGTGCAATATTTTCGCCATAAACCAGGACCTGCAATTCAGCATGCACCATCCCCGACCACCAGAATGGGGGTTCAACCCGTTCGGGAGCATTCCGCGATATTAACTGAACTGACAGTGCAAGGACCAGGACGATCCCCATAACGACTTTTATTAATCCTTTTTCTTTTTTCATGGTAATCATATTTTTAGTTTTAATTGTGTCTGCTCCAAAAACTACAATACCCCCCATCCCCCTAAAAGGGGGAGCTCGCAACCAATTGAATTTGTATGCATTGCCAAGGTTTTTTCATTGTATTAAAAACACTTTTTGGAGTGAGTTTTTATATTTGAATTAAGTTTTCTGATAAAATACCCGGGCTGTTTAAATACTTTCAACCCTTTAACTTAAATGGTTGCAATCGTGTAATTTTAATCCGAAACGGACGTCAAAATTATTAAAAGAAAACATATAATTGAGATAAAGATTTTTGCTAATTTAGCCAAAAAAAACAAAAGCTATGGGTAAAATTGATTCCAGGGTATTGATCATCGACGATGACGAAGATGTATTGCTTGCTGCAAAACTATTCCTTAAGCAACACATAAAGATCGTACATACCGACAAAAACCCCAATAACCTTCCAATGCTGTTGAAGAACGACAGCTACGACCTGATCCTGCTCGACATGAATTTTTCCAGGGATGCCACCAGTGGTTCAGAAGGATTTCACTGGCTCAACAAGATCCTGGAAACCGATCCCTCCATTGCCGTGATCCTCATTACAGCTTATGGGGATATTGAGCTTGCCGTGCAGGGCATCAAGGAAGGGGCTACCAACTTCCTGCTCAAACCCTGGGACAATAAAAAACTGCTGGCCACCATCGACGCGACCCTTGAGCTCAACCGCTCCAAAAAAGAGGTGATCGACCTGCGTTCCAAGCAAAAGATGCTCATGGAGCAGGGCGACCAGCCTTTCAGCCACATTATCGGCCAGTCGCAAAGCATGATGAATGTGCTGGCCACCGTGAAGAAAGTGGCCCGAACAGATGCCAACGTGCTGATACTTGGTGAAAACGGTACCGGAAAAGAGGTGATTGCAAGGGCCATTCACCGTGCTTCGCCCCGAAAAGATGAAGTATTTATCAGTGTTGACCTGGGTGCCATCAGCGAATCTTTATTTGAAAGTGAATTATTCGGATATAAAAAAGGGGCATTTACCGATGCCAAAGAGGACCGGGCAGGCCGTTTTGAAGCCGCCAACAAAGGGACTATTTTCCTGGATGAGATCGGAAACCTGAGCATGCCCCTGCAATCCAAACTCCTGAGCGTGCTGCAGAACCGCAAGGTAATCCGGCTGGGTTCGGTTAAGGAAGTGCCTGTTGATGTAAGGCTGGTTTGTGCCACCAACATGCCCCTTTACCAGATGGTGGATGAGCAGAAATTCCGTCAGGACCTCATGTACCGCATCAATACGGTTGAGATCCACTTGCCACCCCTCAGGGACCGGGTAGATGATATTCCACTGCTGGTAAACCATTTTCTGGATGTTTACTGCAAAAAATACAAACTTCCGTTGAAGCGCCTGCATGCTGCCACACTTAAGCGGCTGGAAAAACACCACTGGCCGGGCAATATCAGGGAACTCCAACATGCCGTGGAGAGAGCTGTGATCATGAGCGAATCCAACGTGTTGCAACCCAACGACTTTTTCCTTTCAACCGGCGATAAATTGCAGGAAGAAGAAATCCTTACCCCCGACACCAACCTGGAGGCAACGGAGAAAATGCTTATCAGAAAGGTAATTGACAAGCACGGCGGCAACATCAGCAAAGCAGCCAAAGAACTGGGAATTACAAGGGCATCACTTTACAGAAGAATCGAAAAATATGAGCTTTGAAAACTTCCGGTTCAACATTGTTGTAAGGGTATTGCTCATCGTGGCCACGGTTATCGTGCTGATATCCATAGTTAAACGACAGGAGTTTATTATCAGCAGTATCATCCTTGCTTCCCTGATCATTTTCCAGATCATTGCACTGGTAAAATATGTGGAGAGGACCAACCGCAGGCTTACCACTTTTCTGGAGTCAATCCGCCACAGCGATTTCGTCTCCTCTTTTTCCGACCATGGGCTGGGAAAAAGTTTTGACGATCTCAACAAGGCCTTCAACGAGGTGATCAACGAATTTAAAAAAACCAGGGCCTCCCGGGAAGAGCATTTCAATTACCTGCAAACCGTTGTGCAACACATCAGCATCGG
>SLIL01000245.1 GCA_007135645.1 Bacteroidales bacterium | reverse complement strand
GTAGTGCCTGTGACCGGGAAAGAGTCTATGAAAATGCGCACCGGTAAGAAGCCTCCTGAAGTACTCGATGGTCCCGGAAAATTTACCCGGGCAATGGGAATAAAAACCCTGCATAACGGGTTTTCTCTTGATGGAGATCAAATTTGGCTTGAAGACAGGGGCTTATTTGTTGATAAGGAAGAAATTCAAACCAGTGCCCGCATCGGTGTGGACTATGCCGGTGAAGATGCCAGGCTGCCCTGGCGATTTTTTGTTGAACCCAAAGTTTTAAAAATTTAAATAGATGCAGACTGTAACAAAAATAATCCTGAAGTCAGGAAAAGACGATGCTGTGAGGCGATTTCACCCCTGGGTATTCAGTGGTGCCATAAAAAAAATCGAAGGGCCCGTGTATGATGGGGGGCTGGTGGAAGTTTTTTCCAATAAAGATCAATACCTCGCCACGGGACTCTACCAGGATGCCTCCATTGCGGTTCGCATCATGGATTTTGCCCCCAGCCGCCCTGGTGAGCTTGGGCAGGATTTCTGGCTGAAAAAGCTCTCTGCAGCCTATAACCTGAGGGCAATGCTGGGGATGACAGATAGTGAATCAACTAATGTTTACCGGTTGGTGCACGGTGAAGGGGATCAGCTGCCAGGCCTGATCATCGATCATTACAATGGCAATCTGGTTGTACAGGCACATGCCGTGGGTATACACCTTAACATGAAATTTATTGCTCAAAGCCTGCAACAGATATATGGCTCAAAACTAAAAAGCATCTATTACAAAAGCAGTGATACCCTGCCGGGAAACTTTGTTTCAGAAAAAAGTACCGAGGGATTCCTTTTTGGAGACAATCCAAAAGAGATCGTGATAGAAAATGGGCATAAATTTGAAATTGATTATATCCGGGGGCAAAAGACAGGATTTTTCATTGATCAGCGAGAGAACCGGCAATTGCTGGCACACTATTCCGCTGGCAAAAAGGTTTTGAATACGTTTTGTTATTCGGGTGGATTTTCTGTATATGCTCTAAAGGCCGGTGCTGCCCATGTGGAATCGCTGGACAGTTCAAAAAAAGCCATTGAGCTTACTGAAAAGAATATAGAGTTGAATTTTCCGGGAATAGCCAACCACGAGGTTATTGTGGCCGATGCCCTTCAGTACATACGCGAAAATGATCAGGTGAGGGATGTTGTCGTGCTGGACCCCCCGGCTTTTGCAAAGCATACCAATGTAAGGCATAATGCCGTACAGGGTTACAAACGGCTCAATGCCGAAGCCATCCGCAAAATTGCCCCGGGAGGTATTTTGTTTACTTTCAGCTGTTCCCAGGTGGTAAACATGGGGTTGTTCAAATCAACCGTGATTGCCGCCGCTATCCAGGCTGGCAGGCAGGCAAAGATCCTGCATCAGATGTCACAACCTGCTGATCATCCCATAAATGCATTCCATCCCGAAGGGGAGTATCTAAAGGGGCTGGTGCTTTATATAGAATAGAAAAACTGCTTGTCAGGGGTTTCTAACGATTCTGAATAAGCAGTTTATTTGTTATCACTCCTGCTGTTGTTTCGGCCTTGATAATATAAATCCCTGACTCCCAGCCATGGCTTTCAATATGATATCTGTCTGACGAAACACTGCTTTGCCAAACCACTTTGCCCATAACATCTGCGATGATAATATGTTGGGCAGATGTCCCGGTCTCAATTATGAACTTATCCGAAGCAGGATTAGGAAAAACTCGGATCTCCCGTGAGTCTGTATCTCCAACCGAAGTTTCATCATGTTCACTGAAGTGAGCTGTTAGTTCTTTGTCTCCTTCAGGCATCGTATATTCAAATTCGGCGTCATTACTTACAATACCGTCTGCATCGCTCCAGTTATCAAAAACAAATCCTTCATTGGCTGATGCTGTAATGAGTACAACTTCCCCTGCCTCATAGGTTCCTGCACCAGTAAGGACACCGGCCTCCTCAGGTTCACTTTTCAGAACAAGGGTGTATGTTTCAGTGGTTTCAAACGGAGCAATAGTAGTGCTGCCTGTTTCAGCTAAGTCGCCACTGGTTGCATTGTTGTTGTTGGTGGCATTGATCACATAATAGAAGGTTACAATCCCAACAGATTCCTGAGGTGCTGTCCATTCAAAAGACCATGTGTTGAGGCTTCCGGCGTTTTTTTGCCCCACATATTGCCGTCCGTTGCTGCCTGTGGCAAAGGATGTATTGTCATCATCCAGCAGACTGAACTGGCCAGCTGGTTGATCATCTTCGTCCAATACAGTAATTGAAAAGCCATAACGGGGAGCATCATAATCGCCGGTAAAAGTGATCGTATAAGTTTCGCCGGGCACATAGCTTAAGTCTGACTTTTCTCCCCAGTCAAAGGTCATTTCTCCTGAATATCCGCCGCCTGTATGACAGCTTCCGCAAGTTGATTCTCCGGGTGCACCGGTTCGCCCTATGGGTGCCTGTCCGCTGTTTTTTTCGCCATTATGATGCTTGAGAGATAGGAAAATAGTGGCGGTCATTACAATCATTACAAGGGTAAAACGATGTTTCATAATTTAATGGTTTTGGTTAATATCTGAGGATAGTTTGATTCAGATTCTGAATCATTTTAATGTCAATAAAATCACTTAACCCGAAACCATGATAGATGAAAATCAGAGGGTGTTTGAGAAAAGGTTGGTTTATGGCAAAACAAATGTATGAATTATTAAACAATAACTCATTGTATCAACATACCTTTTCATTATTGATATTTAGTCTAAATTAAGATTACCCTGAAAATCTGGAGTATTGCCAGTATCCTTTTTCTTTATCTCAGATGGTATAATTGAGTCTACTATAAAAAGTCCTTTTTAGAATGCTATTGATAAAACTTCCCTTTATAACTCGCATAAATTCAATAGGTTGCGAGCTCCCCCTCTTAGGGAGATGGGGGGGTATTGTACTTTTCGGAGTGGACTCATAATTAAAAACCGGAAATAATCAAATTGCCTGACAATCTTTTATACTTTAATAAAAATCTTTTTTTTGTAAAGGATATATC
>SLIL01000115.1 GCA_007135645.1 Bacteroidales bacterium | reverse complement strand
TTTGCAACCAAATAAAACCTTATAAATATGGCAAGTAAAAAAGAACTGAAGAGAGATATTAATTTCCTTACCGGAGAAATTATAGATACTTGTTTGATGCATTCTTATCTTAAACAAGGTGATGAAAAAGCAAAACAGGTTATTGATGGCCTGATGGCAGAAGCAGTAAGTTTGCGTAATGAGTTGATCTACAAGATTAATCATCCCGGAAATGACTTGAAAGGAAGTGAGCTGAAAAGCTATTACTCAGGACTTATGAAAGAGATGGTAGAAAAAACCGATCAGGTTTTTGAGAAGCTAAGCGCCTTTACTGAGTAAAACAGAAATATTTAAAAGGGGCATTCAGGAAAGAAATGTCCCTTTTTTATTGAATGAACATTGAATTCAAATTGTTGATTCAAAATCTCTCTCCATAAAAACACCACGATCCACATAAACAAATAACCAGGATGAGCAAAAAGAAATTCGTTAAAAAAAGTTCGCCTTACGGCCGGAAAAAAGACAAACCTTCTACCTATAAAAAAACCTCTGATAAAAAAACGGTACAGTCTATCCGTGACAGTAAACCTTCTACCCCAACTGATACTTCAGGATTGATAAGGCTGAACAAGTTCATTGCCAATTCAGGTGTTTGCTCCAGGAGAGAGGCTGATATACTTATTACAGCCGGCTCGGTTTCGGTAAATGGAAAAATAGTTACTGAGCTGGGCACGAAAATCAAACCTGCCGACGTTGTGGTTTACAACGGTGAGCGCCTGAGGGCAGAAAAGAAGGTATATGTGCTGCTCAACAAACCCAAGGATTATATCACCACGGCCACTGATCCACAAGGTAGAAAAACAGTGATGGACCTGGTGAAGTTGCCTGGCAACCAAAGGATATTTCCCGTGGGGCGGCTTGACAGAAATACCACGGGGTTGTTACTGCTCACCAACGATGGTGAATTAACAAAAAAGTTGACGCATCCCAAACACGGAGTCAGAAAACTTTATCATGTGCAGTTGGATAAGCCTTTGACAAAGACAGATTTTAATGCCATTCTACAGGGTGTGGATCTTGATGAAGAAAAAGTGATCCCTGATGAATTGGCCTATACCGGCAAAGAAAATGATAAGACCATGGTAGGGATTGAGTTGCATTCCGGGCAAAACAGGGTGGTACGACGCATTTTCGAATCCTTTAATTACAAGGTATTTCGACTCGACCGGGTGATGTTTGCCGGATTAACCAAAAAAGATCTTCCCAGAGGCAAGTGGAGATACCTGTCAGAGAAGGAAGTGAGTTTTCTTATGATGGTTAAATAAGCAGATCTGTTTCCTGAAAAGTTTTTCTCTCCTCATTTTGGATTGTTTTTTGTTGATTGAACCTGGTGTCGTCACAGAACTTTTAAAAAGTTCTTCTTTCTTTCAACGTCTGTTTATCCGATTATTGACTATATGTTTGAATCTTTCCGCAATAATAAACGTGCGATTCTGCAATTTTTCAGGATAGCCTTATGGTCAGGAGTAGTGTTTATTGCTTTGCTTTTGATTGTTGTTTCAATCCTGGCATGGGTTTACCGCGACAGCATAAAAGAACATTTTGTTTCTCAGATCAACAAGGGCTTACAAACAGAGGTATATATCAACGATATCTCTGTGAATTTCTTCAGAAGCTTTCCCCTTGCCTCTATCTCTCTGAAAAATGTTACCATGCTTGAATCGGGAGAGAATGCTCCCAAAGATACCCTTTTACATGCTTCAAGAGTATATTTCCAGTTCAGCATAATTGATGTGTTTAAAAAAAATTACACCATCAGGCAAGCTGAAGTGGCAAACGGGTTTATAAAAATGAAAGTGTGGGAGGATGGATCTGTCAATTATGCTTTCTGGAACGATGGCGAAATGGATGCCCAGACTGATCAGCCTCTTGATTTTCATCTTCAACGGGTTCAATTCAATGATATAGATTATCGCTATGTGCACTATAAAAACGGCCACGATCTTGATTTCTCCATTGACAGGATGAGCGTTTCAGGCAACTTTTCGCGCAATAATTATACGTTGGGATTAAGAGGCGGGATGATGCTCAACAAAGTAGAAGTGGACAGGGTGTGGATGATTGGAAACAGGACAATGAATTTTGACTTTGAAGCGGATGTTACCAACAATAATGTTTTTGTATTCAGAAAAGGGAACTTCAAAGTCGGAAGCCATGCTTTTGCAGCAGATGGCACAATTTTTCTTGATGATTCACCTGCTTATATTGATCTTGCCATTGCAGCCAGGGATCTAAAGCTCGAAAATTTTATTCAGGACCTGCCGCCAAACCTGGCAAAGCATTTCAAAGGCTATCGCAGCAGAGGTGATTTCTATTTCGATGCTACGGTAAAAGGGCATTTCAGCTCCTTTATTAACCCTGAGATTATTGCGGCTTTTGGGGTAAGAAATGGTGAGCTATCTCAACGCAGCACAGGGCTTAAGCTCCAGGATCTTTCTTTTCAGGCCCGGTTTAATAATGGGAGTCAACGCAACATTAAAACATCTTCTCTCAGGATTGATGATTTTAATGCCCACATTAATGGGGGGGAGATAAGTGGCAATATGCACATGGTTAACCTGGAAGAACCGGACCTGGACCTGAAACTTTTTTCCAATATCAATGCTGAGAAGTGGCACCGTTTCCTGAAACCAGATACCATTGTTTCTGCAAAAGGAGAGCTGCTGGTGGATATTGAGTTTAAAGGGAAACTTGGAAAAAAAATGAAAATTAACCACAACCAGTTTATGGCCAGCCGCGTCAATGGGAGTGTGAAAGCCAGTGACCTGAGTTTCCGGATCAAGGATGACCCCCGCGACTATCATTCTATTCATGCTGACTTTACCTTTAATAACAACGATATCCTGGTGCATCGTTTCTCAGGAAATGCATCTTCCAGTGATTTCAGCATGAATGGCTATTTCAGAAATGTATTGCCATGGTTGTTTATTGAAGGGGAGCGCATTTTTGTGGATGCAACATTGAGCTCTGGCAACCTGAATTTCAATGAACTATTGCAACACAGTGTTTCAGAAAGTGATACTACCTACCGGTTAACCCTTTCTGACAAGATTGACTTTAACCTGAAAGCCGATGTGGGAAATGTATCCTTTAAACGGTTTGAAGCAAAGAATGTAAAAGGCACACTGAGCATGCGCGACCAGGTTTTTTATGCCGGAAATATTTCCCTTGCTGCAATGAAAGGAACCATTAACGCTTCAGGATATATCAACGGGAAAAACGAAGACCATCTCATCATGGGATGTGAGGCCACTTTTGTAAATGTGGATGTTTATGATCTTTTTTATCAGATGGGTGATTTTGGTCAAAAGGCCATTGGACATGAAAACCTCCGGGGGCGGATCACGGCAGATGCAAGGTTTGTGTCGCGTTGGAGCCCATATCTTGAAATAGACTGGGATGCCCTGGAAACCACTGCAGATATTAAGGTGGAGAACGGCGAGCTGATCAATTACAAGCCCATGCTTCATCTTTCTCGCTTTATCAGGGTAGGGGATTTGAACCAGGTGAAGTTTTCAACCCTGGAAAACCAGATACGCATAAAAAACCAAACCATTTTTATCCCTGATATGGAGATCAATTCCAGTGCAATAAATATCAAACTTTCGGGAGAACACTCCTTCCAGAATGAAATCAATTACCGTTTGCAGGTGCTTCTTTCCGATCTGCTGGCAAGAAGAAACAGGGAAAGCAGAAACCCCCAGGAACAATATGGCGATATCATTGATGACGGGTTGGGCCGCACTACACTATTTCTGCTTGTTACCGGCACAATTGATGAGCCTGTATTCAGGTACGATACCAGGGGAGTAAGGGAAAAGCTCAGGGAAGATCTGCGTCAGGAAAGGCAAAATCTGATTGATGTTTTCAGGGCAGAGTTTGGGACTAACCGGCCCGATACGCTTCCCGATGGTACTTTAACTCCAGAAGGAGAACGCCAAAAGGAGCAAAAAGACATAGAAAAAAGAGAAAGGGGTAAATTTATTATCGAGTGGGACGATTAAACCCATTGATTTTGTAATTTTACTTTCGTTAAAACATCTTTCTCCGGTTTGAGGGGTCAGGTTAAAAAATTGTTGTATGGCTAATAGCAAAGATTTTTTATTCAGAAGTAAAGGGAATGTGGAAGAATTTGTAACCGACTTTTCGGAAAACTATACTTCCAAAAAAGACACGCAGGAAGAGTTTCAAAAGCAAATTGAAAGGTTAAGGCAGCTACAGGGCATGCTCTACGCCCAGGGAAAGCATGGCTTGCTGATTATCCTGCAGGCCATGGATGCCGCCGGGAAAGATGGTGTGGTTAAGCATGTAATGTCAGGAGTGAATCCCCAGGGATGCAAGGTGGTGAGTTTCAAAGCTCCCAGCACAAAAGAGCTGGCCCATGATTACATGTGGCGGTGTTTGAAAGAAATGCCCGAAAGAGGCCATATTGGAATATTTAACCGGTCCTATTACGAGGAAGTACTTATTGCCAGGATTCATCCCTCGCTTTTAGTCAGGCAAAATCTTCCCTTTTATTGTAAAAATATGAGCGAAGATTTTGCTTTCTGGGAACAAAGATTTGAAGATATCGTAAACATTGAGAAATATTATGCCAATAATGGTTATATTATCCTGAAGTTCTTTCTCAATCTCTCTGCCGATGAGCAGAAAAGAAGATTTTTATCCAGGATAGAGAACCCGGTTAAGAACTGGAAGTTTGAGATGAGTGACATTTCAGAAAGGCAGTATTGGGCCAAATACCGGCATGCTTACCAGGATATGCTTGTAAATACAGATCATGCAAAAGCACCATGGTATGTGATTCCGGCCGATAAAAAATGGTATATGCGGCTGGCCATCAGCAGGATCATTGTTGAAAAACTGGAAACGCTCAAACTCTCTTATCCAAAGGTGAGTAAAAAACACCTGGAAGATATTGAACTGGCCAGAAGAATACTGGAGAAAGAGTAAAGATTTGCTGGGCTGCTTAATAAAATGATATAATTACCGTTATTGCATAAACTAGCAGAAATAACATAAGGAATTGCGGATCATTCCTTAGAATAAAAAGCAAAAACATTGAACATCTACGTAAGAAAGCAACGCTGGAAAATTTACCTGTTGGGTTTTGCAGCAGTTATTGTGGGCCTTTCGTTGTATTATACCAATATCCTGGTAAAAAAAATTGCCGAAGATGAACGGCAGAAAGTCCGTATTTGGGCCGATGCTGTGCAGAACAGGGCCAACCTTGTGCGGGTTACCGACGACTTTTTTGCCCAGATGCGTATTGAGGAAAGAAAAAGGGTTGAACTCTGGGCCGAAGCAACACGAAGGATCATTGAAGATGATGTGGAGGATATCTCGTTTTACAACAGAATACTTATAGAAAATACCACTATACCTGTAATCTGGGTCAATTCAGAGAATACTATTATTACCCACCGTAATATCAGTGGAACGGATAAAGATTTGGTCGATTATCAGGGACAACAATTTGAGGGAGAAATCATGGAGGCCTTTTCAGTCTATGATCCCATCCCCATTGTAGTAGGAAGAAATGTTGATCACCTTTATTACCGTGATTCCTGGCTGTTTACCCAAATGTTGGAGGTTACCGACGATCTGATCGAATCTTTCCTGAGCGAAGTAGTGATCAACTCTGCCAATGTGCCTGTTATTATTACCGACAGTGCCAAAACACGGATCATTGCTTCTGGCAATATCAATAATGGGGATTTCGCCGATTCACTGTTTGTGCAGCAAACCATTAACAGTATGGCCGATAAAAATCAACCTTTGGTTATTGAACTTCCACTTCATGGGCAGGCTCATGTGTTTTATACCCATTCCTTTTTGCTTACCCAGCTACGTTATTATCCTGTGGCTCAGTTTGCTGCCATAGGTATATTCTTGCTGGTGGCCTATATCCTTTTCAGCACGGCACGCAATGCCGAACAGAACCAGGTATGGGTGGGTATGTCAAAGGAAACGGCACATCAGCTGGGTACACCGATTTCTTCCCTGATCGCGTGGATTGAGCTGCTTAAAATGCAGGGCGTGGAAGAAGGCACCATTGAAGAGATCCAGAAAGATGTTTCAAGGCTGGAAAATATTACAGAAAGATTTTCAAAGATCGGCTCTGAACCTAAACTGAAACCGCAGCCCCTGTACAGCATTATTGCAGAGTCAATGGACTACATGAAAAAGCGCACCTCCAAAAAGGTACAGTTTTTTGTAAACAACCATGCCCGGGAAGACATCATGGTGCCGGTAAATGAAAATCTCTTTGGGTGGGTGCTGGAGAATCTCTGCAAAAATTCGGTTGATGCCATGGCAGGTACAGGAGTTATCAGCATCGATATATATGACAATACCAGTAAGGTTTATGTGGATGTTTCCGATACTGGAAAGGGAATCCCCAAATCCAACTTTAAAACCATTTTTAATCCAGGATTTACCAGTAAAAAGAGAGGCTGGGGGCTGGGATTGTCATTGAGCAAACGGATCATTGAGAACTATCACAGGGGAAAGATCTTCGTGAAAAATTCATCAGGTTCAGGTACAACTTTCAGAATTGTACTAAAGAAACTTTCTCAGAAGTAAGTTATCCGTTCCCGCTTTTGAGCTGTTCAATATTTTTTTACCTTTGTTTCAGATGGGTTTTCTAAAAACCTGCCATCTGTACAATCAATAAACATCAAATTATTTTTTGCTGCCTCATGAAAAACCGGCCCAACCATCACTTTTTTCTGACTCCTTTATTTATCCTTACCTTTTTTCTTGTCTCCTTTCATCCTTCGTCCGTTGACAGGCTCATGATGAATATGAAAAGCCAGAGTCTTCATCAGGGCAAAGTAGTCAATATTGAAGCAGAATTGTATTACAGTTCCTCGTCAGGGGTTTTGCTTACACGATATACCAATCCTCCCGGACCCATCATGATCACCAATGAGCAGGGCGAGCTGGTTGTTTACGATGAGGGTAAGAATACAGTGAGTTACAGTCAGAGTGATGAATACAGCACCCTCACCAATATCGTAAGGTTTTTTCTTCAGGGCCTCACACAGGATATGGGGCTTGAGGCATTTGGGTTCAGCCTTATGGAAACCCGGTTTGAGGATAACCTGGTAATTACCGAATGGTTTCCTCCGCAACATCTCTATGGGTTGTTTAACAGAATTAAACTTGTACACGAGGACTTTCTGCCCATTTATGCTGCCTATTATGATGCGCAGAAAAACCTGGCAAAAAAAGTGTATTATTCCAATTATAAAAATGTGGGGGATGTTTTTATCCCCACCTCGGTTACAGAATTTAATTATGTAGCCAATGACTCCGTCGTGAACCGGATGATCTTCTCCGATATAAAAACCAATTATCAGGCACGCAGCCCATGGTTCAATTTCAGGGTTCCCGATGATGCTCTGCAAAACTGATCCAGTCCTCCGAATGATCATGACGGAATATAAAAATCAAATGTTATCTGAATGAAGAATTCTGTACTTGTCTATCCATTTTTAGTTTTATTGATTGCCGGGTTGGTAGCAACGGAAGCCTATGCAGGTGGAGGTGGGGAAATCAAACCCGATATTCTGATCCTGAAAGATAAAAACCCTTCAGAGCTTGATCATATCCATCAGCATGATGTAAGGTTTATGCGCAGTAGTTCAGGAAGTTTTATTGCAAGGAATAATCCTGTGAGCCTGTTTTTTGGAGGAATGATGTTCGTTTACCAGAAATATATATCACCCCAGCTGCCTTCCGAATGCCTGTATACCGAGTCATGCTCCCATTTCAGTCAAAGCCTTATTTTGCGTTATGGTCTGATGAAGGGAGTTTTCGCAACCTCCGACAGGCTTATGCGTTGCAACAGGATCTCAGCCCTGGATGTGCACCCTATGTTTATTGACGAGAACAGTGGCAGGGTGAAGGAATCGGTAGAAATCTATAAACTGTCCCAATGACCTGTCGGCTGTTTTTCTTAATTATACTTTTAGGCCATGCAGTTGTTGGAAGTGGAATTACTTCATCTGACAAAGACTTTTCATCAGAGATCAGATTCATTCAGCATCTTCAGTCGCGCGGGCACTATCATGAGGCATTGTTTCTGCTTGAGAATTTACAGACCGATGATCCTTCCCGGTCCGATACCATCAACTACCTCAAAGGGTGGATGTTGTATAGCCAGAAGGATCTTGAAGCATCTGCTTTTTTTCTTGAACAGGTAAGAAGAGAGAGCCCGTTTTTTGATAAGTCAAATTTCTTCGCAGCCTATAATTATGCCTATCTGGGCAATACCCCTATTTCTCTTGATCTGCTGGCTGGCTTTGAATCCCATTCCGGTAATGCTGTGCTTGCCATGGCAAATTTCCAGAAAGCTGGTATTGCACTTCTTGACAGGAGATTCGAAGATTTTGAATTGCATGCCGAGAGTTTCAACAGAGAATTTGCTTTCATGGCAGCTGAAGAAAGGAAGCTCGGGGAGTATTATTCCCGTTTGGAAAGCAGGAGATATCCCTCGCCTGCATTGGCAGGCATCATGTCTGCCGCGGTTCCCGGTCTGGGCAGGATCTATGCTGGAAAAACCGCAGAAGGAATTGCAGGATTTCTTTATGTGGGTGCCATGGTACTGACAACCTGGGATTTTTACAACAGGCTGGGCCCACGAAACGGCTTTTTTATTTCCTCGGCAGCCATTACCGGGGTATTTTATATTGGAAACATTCTGGGTAGCGCCACAGCTGCCAGAAGAACAAACATTGAGTTTAACTATGAAATGGATCAACGTATTCTGCTTGATATGCATGTTCCTTTGCGCCGGCTCTTTCCATAGCAGTGTTGTTGCTGCAGAAAAAGACGATTTTGAATATGCTGAAAACCTGTTTCAGGATGGCAACTTTTTTGAAGCTGCCATAGCTTTTGAGCGTATTTTCTTTCTTTCTGGTGATTCCCAGGTGCGTATAAAAGCCAATCTGCGAAGGGCAGAAGCCCTGAAACAACAGGGTAAATTCCGTGAGGCAAGAATGGACCTGCAACGATCGGTTCATTTGAGGAATTTTCCGGATGAACATTTTATGGTACTTTACCAGATGGCCTTTTGCGATTATATGCTCGGAAATTATACCCGCGTAATTTCGGGCCTGAGGCAACTGGAGCATTTTTATCCTGAAAGATCCAATGCAGAAAAGGTGTGGTTGCTTTATGCCCTTGCCCATATTATGAACTCGGAGTATGAACAAGCCCGGGCGTTTACCGATTCACTCATTGCCATTCAACTGGTTGATGAAAATATAGCCGAAGAATTAAAGAGAGAATCTCAACGGATCTTTTCTACTGAGAATCTGCCTGTGGTTAAGTCTGAAAACAGGGCTGCCAATCTTTCTACATTTTTACCCGGCGTAGGGCATATGTATGCAGGCTACCCGGGTAAGGGGATCTTAAACGCCTCTTCTCAGGTCATTGCGCTGGGGCTGGCTGGTATCATGGCCTATCATCAATTGTATATAAGTGGCTTTGTTATTGGCCTGGGCATGTTTCAATCTTTCTATTTTGGAGGGATACGCCAGGCAACTTTTTTGGCAGCACAGCGTAATCTAAAAGAAACGGCCAACTGGAAAGAACAGGCCCGCAGTTTTGTAATTGAGGTATATGAATTGTAGTCGCTTCGTGTTTAGTAACATATCAAATTACCGGTACGTGCGGATTTTGCTGTTCCTGGTTATCTCCTGGGTTTCCAGGCCGGTATTTGCCGATATTCTGATGATGCATAAAACGGAAGCGATACAGGCACTCTATCATTTCAGGTTTCAGGATGCTGATTCTATTATTAGGATCCTGGAATCAGAATTTCCTGACAATTACCTTACGCCACTAACCCGGTCCAATTATTACTGGTGGAAAATCATAAGTAATGGCCTTGATCCGCAGGTAAAGGAGAATTACCATAATAGTCTTTTGCTCACTGAAAGTTTCCTGCCCCTGGATAATAAATCCTTATCACCTGAAGAAAAATTTCATGCCATTAATTTATATGCATTCAGGGCCCGACTTGATTTAATGGAAAAGGAGTATCTGAGAGCCACCAGGCATCTTACAAAATCCGTAGGGTTTATCAGGAATACCCTGAAAAATGACATAGAGTTTATGCCTTTCAATCTTACATCAGGGCTTTATAACTACATAGCAGCCTATGGCGAACAACGCTATCCGTTTTTTCGCATCTATTCGTTGGTTTATCCGCGGGGAGATAAGGAACGGGGGCTTGAGCAACTCAGCAAAGCTACCCGGGGTGATGATGAGCTTATTAAAACAGAAGCCAACTATTTCCTGATGAAGATTTTCCTGGAGCTGGAAAACGATTTGCCTGCTGCACTGCATCATTCCCAGTGGCTTGTGGATAATTATCCTGACAACCTGGTGTTTTTATTCCACTACTATGAGATCTTACTTCAAATGAACCACAACTCAGAAGCTGGAAAAATTAGAATAGATTACATTCAGAAACTTGAGAACAATCTACAATTAACCAATGATCAAAGAAAACATTTACGATCATTGTTGTAATTATAATCCATTTATCCTTAACTCCCGTTTCTGAAAAAACAAAAAAGCCTCCCGTTTTATTAACAGGAGGCTTTTGCGTATGTATTTTGAAGATTTACCACATAAAGAATCGCGGGTTATCTACATATTGACTGATGTCGTTGTTGACCATTCCGATAAGTAGCATTACCCAGTCAACAAAAGCAATGATCCCACAACCGCCAAGTGTCAGGATATACCCAACAATCGTACCGGTAGATGTTCCAAGGTAAGCCCTGTGGATCCCCAATGGTCCAAGAAACCAAGCCAGCAGAAATGCTACTACAGGATCTTTTTGCTCAAAGACTTGTCCTGTCATGCCAGTTTCGGCGAATGGTGCACTCATTTCCAGCAGATCAACGACCTCTGCTTCGGCAAACATCAGGTCAATTGCCGAATTATCCAGATAATAAGCATTGGCTGAAGCATTTGTTACAAATAATCCTGCTAAAGCCAGGGTACAGAAAATAAAGAGTTTCTTCATAATGCATTTGTTTTTGTTAGGGTTAATAGTTTATTTCATCACGACCAAATTAGTAAAAAAATATATGAACGCCAAAAAAACATTAGGATAATTATTTTATATGTCCTATATGGGTTGAAACGTAAAAAAAAACCACTGAAGATATAAACCTTCAGTGGTTTGAAATTCAGCATATTATTTTATTTCTGCTCTTTTTTAAAACACATAAACCAATCCAGGCAATAGGTATTTTCATCTTTACTTTCTACCCTTTCTTTGGCAGTACCGCATGATCCGGGAGGCGGTACAATTACATCATCACCGGGCTGCCAGTTTGCAGGAGTTGCAATCTGTTCTTTGTCAGCTTTCTGCATGGCAATGATCATTCTTTTGATCTCATCCATATTGCGACCTGTACTCAGTGGGTAATATAGTATGGCACGTACTTTTGCTTCAGGATCCATGATGAATACCGCACGCACAGCCTGGGTGGTTGAAGCATTGGGTTGTACCATTCCAAATTTGCGCGATACATCCATTTTCAGATCCTCAATTACCGGAAACAATACTTCAACATCCTTCATGCCTTTGAATTCGATCTTTTCCTTGATGGTACGCAGCCATGCAATATGTGCATAGATACTGTCGATGGACAGGCCGATAAGCTCAGTATTCAGCTGGCGAAATTCTTCCTGCATCACTGCAAATGTCATAAACTCAGTGGTACAAACCGGGGTAAAGTCAGCGGGGTGGCTAAATAATATTACCCATTTCCCTTTGTAATCTTCAGGAAAATTAATGTTTCCCATGGTGGTTTTTGCTTCAAAGGCAGGTGCCGGATCACCAATCAGTGGCAATCTTACTACTTCTTGTTCTTCTAATTGTTTGTTTTCCATTTTTTTTAAAGTGTTTTATCGTTAGAAAATAAGATGATTGATTAAGATCAGTATTGAACGTATTTATTTTACGACAACACTGATAAAGGCTAACAAAAAAGCAATCAGTTTGTTTTTTGTGTGAGAAATAAAACCCCATGAATAAAGGGGAAAATGACAATATAGGGACCTATTACATCGTAGGATAAAAGGCATCTTCAATATGATGCACTTTGTACTGATCGCCTCGCACCAGGATAGAAATGATATCGAATCGTACCTCAAGATCAAAATTCTTGAAAATAACGTAGCTGTTGGCTGCTTTCACGAGGTTTTTCTGTTTTGAGCGTGTTACAAATTCTTCAGGCTCGCCAAAATAATTGGTGCTTCGGGTTTTGACCTCGGCAACAATGAGGGTATCGTCTTTCAGGGCAATAATATCAATCTCCAGTTGCCCTTTTCGCCAGTTGGTCTCCAGGATCTTATATCCTTTGCTTTGAAGGTATTCCGATGCAATTTCTTCACCGGTTTTGCCAAGTTCGTGAAATTGTGCCATAGGTTTTTCTTTTTAATAACATCCGGCTGCTTATATCCGGTTTAGTTTTTCCCCCACAAAAGATAGCAGCAGGTAAATAATAATTATCAGAGGTACAGCTTCTATTCTTAAAACAATGAGTAGTAAAAGGACGATGATAATAAATGTGTATCTCAATTGGTTTGGTGCAAAGGCCAGGCTTTTAAACTTTAGAGAAAACATGGCAAAAGGAGAAACCAGCAGAAAAGAGAAAAGCAGAGTTATGAGCACCAGGAAAGAAAAGTTATTCAGCAGATTCTGCACTATTATATAAGTATAGCTATCCGGGTTGCCATAGTACATAACAATGGGGAATGAAATAAAAAAAATGGCGTTGGCCGGGGTGGGAAGCCCTTTGAAGTTTTCTGCCTGCGTTTCGTCCACATTAAAAATGGCCAGCCTCATTGCGGAAAATACCGTGATGATAAAGGCCAGGAAAGGTAGTACATTTATTTCCAGTAATTCCGGGCTCCAGGCAGGAACACTCTGCTCCATATAACTATACATCAATACTCCCGGCACCAGTCCGAAACTTACCAGATCGGCAAGGGAATCAAGCTCTTTGCCCACAGCACTGTAAGCTTTAAACAACCGGGCGGCAAATCCATCCAGAAAATCAAATATCGCTGCAATCAGCACCAGGATCCCTGCAATATGCAGTTGCCCGTTAAAGGCAAATACTATGGCAACACTTCCTGTAAACAGGTTCATACTGGTAAAAAGATTGGGAATATGTTTTGTAAAGCTCATAAATATTGTTATTTGAGATCTTTTCAGGGTTTGCTTTGTTTATAAAATGTATAATTTTGAAACAGTAGAATTACTATGAAAGCACACGAATTCGAAAACTATCCGTTAAAGGAAAAAATCTTCCTGGTTTTTGAACATGGAAACGAAATTGCTTCCAGGCAATTCCTGTATTTTAATATTAAGCTCTATACTTTGTTTGGCTTTTTTACAGAGGTCTGGTATATCCCTCACAGCAACAAAATTGACAAAGTTGAGCTGCTTTCAACCGATGAAATACTTTCTCTTTATAAAAATGAGTTTGATATTTCAGAGCTGTTTAGATAACAGAAAGTAAAATTACATAAAATATAATTAGTTGACTTCTTTTAGTCCGGTCATGAACCTGAAGTAGATCCTATCTAAGAGCTTATCCCTAAGCTTATTGCCTGGGAGAAGAATGAGATGCAAACTTTTTTTCGTTTTTCTTTGATTAATAGAAAATCTATTTGTAATTTTGCAGCCCGATTTAGTAAACAAACTGAATAAACTAATATAATCTAAAAAGAGGTAAACATGATTATCGTACCTATCAAGGAAGGTGAAAACATTGACAGAGCATTGAAAAAGCTCAAGAGAAAATTCGAAAAAACTGGCATCCTGAAAGAACTGCGCGAAAGGCAAAAGTTTACAAAGCCTTCTATAATCAGGCGTGAGCAAGTTATAAAAGCAAAATACATCCAGAAACTCAGAGATCAGAGTGAAGGTTAATACAACTGGCTTATTGCTGATCGTATGATTTTCCGGTGATGAATCTTTTGTTAAGTATAAATATTCTTTAACTTAGCAAAAGATTCTTCTTTTTATGATAGCAGAGAGTTTTCTTGAATATCTGAAGTATGAGAAGCGATATTCCCCTCATACCATTGCTGCATATAAAACCGACCTGAACCAGTTTGCCGGTTTTCTTCAATCAGAATATGACGCTTTGCCTCACCATGCTGCCGCAGCACAAATCAGACACTGGCTCTCCGGATTGGTTTTACAAGGGAACACCGCAAAATCGGTTAACAGGAAAATATCTTCCTTAAAATCATTTTTCAGATATCTGGAGATCCACCATGATCATGATGCAAATCCTATGCATAAGGTTACAGCTCCAAAGATACCGGCAAGACTTCCGGTTTATGTTCCCGAAGATAGTATGCAATCGCTCTTTGAACAGTTTGAATTTCCGAAAGATTTCAAAGGATTAAGAGATAAATTGATCCTGGAAACATTTTATTGTACAGGAATGCGGCTGGCAGAACTTACCAGTCTCAGACATACCGATATTGATTTGCACAAAGGGCAGATACGGGTAACGGGCAAGGGGAACAAAGAAAGAATTATCCCCATGGTTGCCAGTTTAATGGCAAGCTATAAAGATTATCTGGCAGAAAAGAAACGTATTTTTGATAATAATACCACCAACCTTGTATTTGTTACAGACAAAGGGAAAAAAATATATCCCAGATTTGTTTATCGTGTGGTAAATTTTTATCTTAGCAGTGCAACAACCGTGAGCAAGCGGAGTCCCCATGTATTGAGACACAGCTTTGCTACCCACATGCTCAGCAATGGTGCTGATATCAATGCCATTAAAGACTTGTTGGGGCATGCAAACCTAAGCGCTACTGAAGTTTATACGCATAATACGGTTGAAAAAATAAAATCAGTTTATAAACAAGCCCATCCAAAGGCGTAAATCAGGAGGATTAAGTATGAAAGTTTCAATTAGCTCATTGCATTTCAAGGCAGATGCAAAATTAGAAGACTTTATCAGGGAAAAAGTAACCAAGGTAAGCGGCCTTTTTGACGGTGTAATTGGAAGCGAAGTAACCCTAAAGCTTGACACTTCTTCAACCAATGAGAACAAGATAGCCGAAATACGCATTCAGATCCCGGGCAACGATTTATTCGCAAAAAAACAGGCAAAGACATTCGAAGAAGCAGTTGATAATGCAGTTGATGCTTTAAAAAAACAAATTAAAAAGCGCAAGGAAAAGGTTAAAGGCCTCTAAAAGCTTTGTCAATATTGGAAAAGAATAAAAACGGAAAAAAAACGAATAAATTTTTGGTAGTTTTTAAATCTTTCGTACATTTGCAGACCTTTTTAAAAGGTCTGCTTTTTTAATGTTCTTTGCATGTTTATTAAGCAAAAAATAATGATAAAACATTTGCCGATGTAGCTCAGTTGGCCAGAGCATCTGATTTGTAATCAGACGGTCGGGGGTTCGAATCCCTCCATCGGCTCGTAAAAAAGCATTTTCATTATAAGCTGGGGGGGTTCCAGAGCGGTCAAATGGGGCAGACTGTAAATCTGTTGGCTTTCGCCTTCGGAGGTTCGAATCCTTCCCCCCCCACTTGTTTTTGCGGAAGTAGCTCATCCGGTAGAGCGACAGCCTTCCAAGCTGTAGGTGGCGGGTTCGAGTCCCGTCTTCCGCTCAAAACAGTGCCGACGTAGCTCAGGGGTAGAGCGTTTCCTTGGTAAGGAAGAGGTCATGGGTTCAAATCCCATCGTTGGCTCAAAGGTGAATCGTTTAATTCAAAAATAAAGCATTTAATAAGAATCCCTTTTTTAAAATTTAAACATCCAGTTAGATATGGCAAAAGAAAAATTTGTAAGAAACAAACCGCACGTGAATGTTGGAACTATTGGTCACGTTGACCACGGTAAAACCACCCTCACCGCTGCAATCACTCAGGTATTGGCAGAAAAAGGACTTTCTGAGATCAGAAGTTTTGATTCTATTGACAATGCTCCTGAAGAGAAAGAAAGAGGTATTACTATTAATACTGCTCACGTTGAGTATCAGACTGAGAATCGTCACTATGCTCACGTTGACTGCCCCGGTCACGCCGACTACGTTAAGAATATGGTAACGGGTGCTGCCCAGATGGACGGTGCTATCCTCGTTGTTGCTGCTACTGACGGCCCCATGCCACAAACTCGCGAGCACATCCTTCTTGCACGTCAGGTTGGTGTTCCTCAGCTGGTAGTTTTTATGAACAAGGTTGACCTTGTTGATGATGAAGAACTTCTTGAACTCGTTGAAATGGAAATCAGGGAACTTCTCTCTTTCTATGATTTCGACGGTGATAATATTCCTGTTATTCAGGGTTCAGCTCTTGGTGGACTCAACAATGAGCCCAAGTGGGTTGACAAGATCATGGAACTTATGGATGCTGTTGACAGCTTCATCCCTGAGCCAACCCGTGAAGTTGATAAGCCTTTCCTTATGCCTGTTGAAGATGTGTTCTCAATCACAGGTCGTGGTACCGTTGCTACCGGTAGAATTGAAACAGGTGTGATCAACTCTGGTGATCCTGTTGAAATTATTGGTATGGGTGCTGAGAAACTCAAGTCTGTTGTAACAGGTGTGGAAATGTTCCGCAAAATCCTTGACCGTGGTGAAGCTGGTGACAACACTGGTCTGCTGCTCAGAGGTATTGACAAAAAAGAGATTGCCCGTGGTATGGTAATCGTTGCTCCTGGTTCAGTTAAGCCACACGCCAAGTTTAAAGCTGAGGTTTACGTACTGAAAAAAGAAGAAGGTGGTCGTCACACTCCATTCGGAAACAAATATCGTCCCCAGTTCTTCTTCCGCACAACTGACGTTACCGGTGAGATCTATCTGCCCGAAGGACGTGAGATGGTTATGCCTGGTGACAACCTTACCATTACTGTTGAACTGATTGCTGACGTAGCAATGGACAAAGGTCTTCGCTTCGCAATCCGTGAAGGTGGTAGAACAGTTGGTGCCGGTCAGGTAACTGAGATTATTGAATAACAACAATTATATGAATAGGGAGGGACGATCAGTGCCTTCCCTTTTTATACGGGTGTAGCTCAATTGGTAGAGTAGCGGTCTCCAAAACCGTTGGTTGAGGGTTCGACTCCTTCCACCCGTGCAAATATTAGAGTATTAGGTATCCTTTTAAAATCCTGGTGTGAGCAGGATTGGATCATCTGACGAAACAAAAAAAAACGATTAAAGACAGATGAAAAAACTGGTTAATTATTTCAAGGAAACATACGACGAATTAATCAATAAAGTTTCCTGGCCAACATGGACTGATCTGCAAAGCAGCGCAGTTGTTGTTTCCATTGCTTCCCTTATAATCGCAGCCGTGGTTTATCTGATGGATATGACATTCAGTTCTGTATTACAGCAATTTTACAGGCTCTTCCTTTAATAGTTGTTTCGAAGGAATGCCTTTTGCTAGCCGAATATTCTAATATTCATCCTTCTTAAATCATTAGCAAAGGAAATCGAAAATCTTTCTTTTCATTCAGTATGAGCGAACATCAGGTTAAAAAGTGGTATGTAGTCAGGGCGGTAAGTGGTAGCGAAAAAAAGGTGAAGCAATTCATCGAAAGCGAAATCAACCGACTTGGGCTGCAGGAGTACATCTCGCAGGTACTGATTCCTATGGAAAAAGTTTACCAGGTGCGTAAAGGGAAAAAAGTAAGTGCTGAACGCAATTACTTCCCTGGATATGTACTTATTGAAGCCACTCTAACCGGCGAAATCCCCCACATTATTAAATCTATTCCCGGGGTTCTTGGATTTCTGGGTTCAGCAGGAGAAGCAGTTCCCCTGCGCGAGCACGAAGTACAAAGGATCCTTGGTAAGGTAGACGAGTTATCTCAGAAAGAAGAGGAACTCAATATACCGTTTATTGTGGGTGAAAATGTAAAGGTTACTGATGGACCATTCAGCAGTTTTACAGGGGTTATTGAAGAGATCAACCAGGAGAAGAAAAAGCTCAAGGTTATGGTGAAGATCTTCGGTAGAAAAACGCCTCTTGAGCTGAGCTTCATGCAGGTTGAGAAAGAATAGTCAGGTTTTGGTTCTTCGCTGGTGATAGAAAGATTCCCTTACCTTAATAAATTATTATAAAATGGCAAAAGAAGTTAGTGCGCTTATAAAACTGCAAATCAAAGGAGGAGCTGCCAATCCATCACCGCCAGTGGGCCCTGCATTGGGTGCCAAGGGGGTAAATATTATGGAGTTTTGCAAGCAGTTTAATGCCCGTACACAAGATAAGGCAGGGAAAGTGATTCCTGTAATTATTACCGTGTACAAGGACAAGTCCTTTGTATTTATCATTAAGACGCCCCCTGTTGCAGTTCAGTTAAGGGATGCAGCCAAGATCAAATCCGGTTCAGCCGAACCCAATCGTACCAAAGTTGCTACCATTACATGGGAGCAGGTACGTGGTATTGCTGAAGATAAAATGCCCGATTTGAATTGCTTTACGGTTGAATCTGCCATGAGAATGGTTGCTGGTACTGCCCGCA
The DNA here is from genome assembly GCA_007135645.1 of Bacteroidales bacterium. Classification (GTDB taxonomy): domain Bacteria; phylum Bacteroidota; class Bacteroidia; order Bacteroidales; family UBA7960; genus SKVR01. The sequence goes on along the minus strand of SLIL01000115.1, from coordinate 14,429 downwards.
GTATGGGTATCAGGATAAAAGGAAATCCTCCATTTTAAACCGGTCTGAATTTCAGGCAAGGTTAATTTTTAAACAAAGCTTAACGGAACCTTAAAATGGCTAAATTAACGAAAAATCACAAAGAAGCTTTAGCTAAGTTTGATAAGAATACTGTTTATTCTTTATCTGATGCAGCTGATGTAATCAAGAGCATCACCTATACCAAGTTTGATGCCTCTGTAGATTTAGACATCAGACTGGGTGTTGATCCGCGTAAAGCAAACCAGATGGTTCGCGGTATCGTAACACTGCCTCATGGTACTGGAAAAACAGTTCGGGTACTTGTATTATGTACGCCCGACAAAGAAGATGAAGCTAAAGCTGCCGGAGCTGATTATGTAGGTTTGGAAGAGTATATTGATAAGATAAAAGGCGGCTGGACCGATGTTGATGTGATCATCACCATGCCAAGTGTAATGCCCAAGGTTGGTGCCCTGGGTCGTATTCTTGGTCCCCGCGGCCTTATGCCCAACCCCAAAGCCGGAACTGTTACCATGGAAATTGGTAAGGCGGTTCAGGATGTAAAAGGGGGGAAAATCGATTTCAAAGTGGATAAGTACGGTATTGTTCATGCTTCCATCGGTAAAGTTTCCTTTGAAAGGGAAAAACTGGTTGACAATGCCAAAGAACTTATTCAGACCATAATCAGGCTTAAACCCGCTGCTGCAAAGGGTACCTATGTGAAAAGCATTTATTTGTCGAGTACCATGAGTCCTGGTATTGCAGTAGAACCTAAATCAGTTACATTATAACAATCGACCTGCCTATAGCAGGGCATTGTCTAAAAGACGGTGAAACCTATGAAAAAAGAAGATAAATTTCAGGTAATTGAGTCGGTCACCGAGAAGCTGGAAAACAACGAAGTATTTTATCTGACAGATACTTCCGAGCTGGATGTAGAAACCATCAACAGGCTCAGAAGACTGTGCTTCAGGAGAAACGTTTCGATGCAGGTTGTCAAAAATTCATTGCTGCGTAAAGCAATGGAAAAATCAGAGAAGGACTTTGAGAAGCTCTATGATGTTCTTAAAGGTGCTACCTCTTTGATGATCTCCGATACCGGAAACATTCCTGCCAAACTGATAAAAGAGTTTCGCAAAACCAGCCCCAAGCCTATTCTTAAAGGTGCTTATGTTCAGGAATCTATTTATATTGGCGACAATCAGCTGGATATCCTGGAAAGCATAAAATCCAAAGAAGAACTTATTGGTGATATCATCGGCTTACTACAATCTCCGGCCAAGAATGTTGTTTCTGCACTTCAGAGTGGAGGTAACACCATTGCAGGCGTGTTGAAAAAAAAAAAAAAAAAAGAAGGGTAATCGTGTAAATTACTAAATAACAGATACAATTAAAAAATTAGAAACTCACTTAAATTTTCAATAAAATGGCAGATTTAAAATCTTTCGCAGAACAATTAGTTAATCTTACTGTTAAAGAGGTTAATGAACTGGCGCAAATCCTTAAAGACGAATATGGTATTGAGCCTGCAGCTGCTCCTGTAGCTGTAGCCGCTGCAGCTGGCGCTGGAGAAGCCGCTGCAGAAGAAGAACAAACTGAATTTGATGTAATCCTCAAAGCAGCAGGTTCTTCTAAACTGGCAGTAGTTAAGCTCGTTAAAGAACTTACCAGCCTCGGCCTTAAAGAAGCAAAAGAATTGGTTGACAGCGCTCCTAAAGCAGTAAAAGAGCAAATCACCAAGGATGAAGCAGAATCCCTTAAAAAACAATTGGAGGAAGCCGGAGCTGAGGTTGAGATAAAGTAAATAGCTTTGAATACCCTTAAGGATTAGACTTCTGCCGGATTCCAGTTCGATGTAGAAGTCTAATCTTTATTGCTGTTTATTTGTTTGCTTATCATTGTTTTTATTAACAACAAACTTTCATACCTTGGCCGCAACTACATTAAAAAAACAAAGAATTGACTTCGGATCTATCACCAGGCGTTTCCCTTACCCTGACTTTCTCGAAGTACAGTTAAAATCATTTCAGGATTTTTTCCAGCTGGAAACTACTCCTGAGAACCGCAAAGACGAAGGACTTTTTAAAGTTTTTGCCGAAAATTTTCCCATTTCAGATGCACGAAACAATTTTGTGCTGGAATTTCTCGATTATTTTATCGACCCCCCAAAGTACTCCATTCAGGAGTGCATTGAAAGAGGGCTCTCTTACAGTGTCCCTCTTAAGGCAAAGCTTAAATTATATTGTACTGACCCCGAGCACGAAGATTTTGAAACCATCATACAGGATGTTTACCTGGGTACCATTCCTTACATGACACCCAAAGGAACATTTGTGATTAATGGGGCAGAGAGAGTTGTTGTTTCTCAGCTTCACAGATCACCCGGGGTATTTTTCGGTACCAGCGTGCATGCCAACGGGACACAGCTTTACAGTGCCAGAATTATCCCATTCAAAGGATCATGGATTGAGTTTGCCACTGATATCAACAATGTAATGTACGCTTATATCGACAGGAAGAAAAAGCTTCCTGTAACCACATTGCTAAGAGCAATAGGTTTTGAAAGCGACAAAGAGATCCTGGAAATATTTAACCTTGCTGATGAGGTGAAGGTTAGCAAAACAGGTCTGAAAAAATATGTTGGCCGCAAACTGGCCGCCAGGGTATTGCGTTCATGGATTGAGGATTTCGTGGATGAGGATACCGGTGAAGTGGTATCCATCGAAAGAACCGAAGTCATCATTGACCGTGAAACTATCTTAGAAAACGAACATATAGAGCCAATTCTCGATTCAGGAGTTAAGACCATTATTCTTCACAAGGAAGATCTTAACCTGAGTGATTATGCTCTAATCTACAATACACTTCAAAAGGATACTACCAATTCTGAAAAAGAAGCTGTAGAGTTTATCTACAGACTTCTCAGAAATGCTGATCCACCAGATGATGAAACCGCCAGGGGAATGATTGAAAAGTTATTCTTTTCAGATAAGCGATATGACCTGGGTGATGTTGGTAGATACCGGATCAACAAGAAACTGAATCTGAATACTGATCCCGATACACGGGTTCTGACCAAGGAAGATATCATCAGCATTGTAAAATACCTTATTGAACTGGTAAATGCCAAGGCCGATGTGGATGATATTGACCACCTGAGTAACCGTAGGGTTCGTACGGTAGGTGAACAGCTTTATTCGCAGTTTGGTGTAGGATTGGCACGTATGGCCCGTACCATCAGAGAGCGTATGAATGTAAGGGATAATGAGGTTTTTGCTCCCACCGATCTTATCAATGCAAAAACCCTTTCATCCGTTATCAATTCCTTCTTTGGAACCAACCAGTTATCGCAGTTTATGGACCAGACCAACCCCCTGGCAGAACTCACGCATAAGCGTCGTATGTCTGCACTGGGACCCGGAGGTCTTAGCCGCGAAAGAGCAGGTTTTGAGGTGCGCGACGTTCACTTTACCCACTACGGTAGGTTGTGTACCATTGAAACACCCGAAGGACCCAATATTGGTCTTATTTCATCTTTGTGTGTTTATGCCAAGGTAAACGAACTGGGTTTCATCGAAACACCTTATTTCAAGGTTGATGAAGGACGTATCGCTTTTGATAAACCTCCGGTATACCTTTCGGCAGAGGAGGAAGAAGAGAATATCATCAGCCAGGCTAATGTGCCGGTTAAAAAAGATGGCAACTTTGAACATGATATGATCAAGGCCAGATTCCAGGCTGACTACCCCATTGTTGAGCCGGAGAGGATCCAGCTCATGGATGTGGCTCCCAACCAGATCGCTTCTATTGCCGCATCACTGATCCCATTTCTTGAGCACGATGATGCAAACCGTGCATTGATGGGAAGTAACATGATGCGCCAGGCAGTGCCACTGCTGAGCCCCGAAGCTCCCATTGTTGGCACCGGTCTTGAAGCGAAAGTGGCAGAAGACTCCAGGGTACTCTTGCACGCTGAAGGCGACGGAATTGTTGAATATGTAGATTCAGAACAGATCATCATTCGTTATTCACGCAATGATGAAGAGAAGCTTGTTAGTTTTGACGATGATGTAAGGGTATACAATCTTACCAAATTCGCCAAAACCAACCAGAATACGTGCATCAACCTCAGACCTATTGTTTTCAAGGGTCAGAAAGTAACCAAAGGAGAACTCCTGTCAGAAGGGTATGCTACTAAAAATGGAGAACTTGCCATAGGTAGAAACCTTAAAGTGGCCTTTATGCCATGGAAAGGATATAACTTTGAGGATGCCATCGTAATTTCCGAGAAAATTGTAAGAGACGACATTTTTACCTCCATACATATCGAGGAGTTTTCTCTTGATGTTAGAGATACCAAAAGAGGTGTGGAAGAGCTTACCAGCGATATTCCCAATGTTAGCTCCGAAGCCATTAAGGATCTTGATGAATACGGTTTGATTCGTATTGGTGCTGAGGTAAATGAAGGCGACATCCTCATTGGTAAGATCACTCCTAAAGGAGAAACCGATCCTACCCCTGAAGAGAAGCTCCTCAGGGCTATCTTTGGTGACAAGGCCGGTGATGTGAAAGATGCTTCTCTTAAAGCACCACCATCCACCAAAGGTGTTGTTATTGATAAAAAACTTTTCTCAAGAGTATTCAAAGATAAGAAGGCCAAGACCAAGGAGAAAATTGTGATCGAGAAGCTTGACGAAGAATTCAACCGGGAAATTGGTGAACTCAAGTCAAAGCTGGTGGATAAGCTGATCGTTCTGGTGAGCGGAAAAACATCTCAGGGTGTTTCCAACAGCCTTAAGGAGGTTGTTGTGCCCAAGGGAACCAAGTTTACCCAGAAGATGCTCCAAAGTCTGGACTATGCTATTATCAATCCCAATAACTGGACTACTGATAAGCAGAAGAACGATCTTGTGAAAGAACTTCTTCACAACTATACCATCAAGTATAAAGATATCCTTGGTACTTACAACCGCAAGAAATTTACTGCCACCGTAGGTGATGAACTTCCTGCAGGTATTGTTCAGCTTGCCAAAATATATCTTGCCAAGAAGCGTAAGCTTAAAGTGGGGGATAAAATGGCCGGCCGCCATGGTAACAAAGGTATTGTTGCCCGTATTGTAAGGCAAGAGGATATGCCATTCCTGGAAGATGGAACACCCGTAGATATCGTTCTCAATCCCCTTGGCGTGCCATCCAGGATGAACCTTGGACAGATCTACGAAACTGTTCTGGGATGGGCCGGACAGGTATTGGGAGAAACCTATGCCACACCGATCTTTGACGGTGCCAATATTGATCAGATCAATGATTTGATGCGTAAGGCCAGTCTGCCGGAGAATGGTAAGGTTTACCTCTATGACGGCGGAACCGGTGAACGCTTTGACCAGCCTGCTACTGTAGGTATTATTTATATGCTTAAGCTGGGGCACATGGTTGACGATAAGATGCACGCCCGCTCAATTGGGCCCTACTCACTCATTACGCAGCAGCCCCTTGGTGGTAAAGCCCAGTTTGGTGGTCAGCGTTTTGGAGAGATGGAGGTCTGGGCACTTGAAGCATTTGGTGCAGCCAATATTCTCCAGGAGATTCTTACCGTTAAGTCTGATGATGTTATCGGTAGAGCCAAGGCATACGAAACCATTGTTAAAGGCGATAATATGCCTACACCCGGTGTTCCTGAATCCTTCAATGTACTTGTACACGAACTCAGAGGACTGGGACTGGATATCAAGTTTGAATAATGATCACAATCTGTGCAGGGTAGCCTTTGGGGTTACTTTGCACAGATCACCATACACAGGCGACTGTGCCTGTTTTACCCGTATTTTTAGCTATATAATCAAACATATTTACATCCTATGGCTTTCAGAAAAGAATCCAATGTAAAAAGCAATTTCTCCCAGATAACCATCAGCCTTGCTTCACCCGAATCGATCCTGGAAAGATCGCACGGTGAAGTTATGAAGCCTGAAACCATTAATTACCGTACCTACAAGCCTGAGCGTGATGGTTTGTTCTGCGAAAGGATCTTTGGCCCCGTAAAAGACTGGGAATGCCACTGCGGTAAATACAAGCGGATCCGTTATAAGGGGATCGTTTGCGACCGTTGCGGTGTTGAGGTTACAGAGAAAAAAGTAAGAAGGGAAAGAATGGGACACATCAAACTTGTGGTTCCTGTTGCCCATATATGGTTTTTCCGTTCGCTGCCCAATAAAATAGGGTATCTTATGGGATTACCCTCGAAAAAACTCGATCAGATCATTTATTACGAAAGGTATGTTATTGTAAATCCCGGGATCAAAGCCGGCGAGTTCAACTACCTGGATTTCCTTACCGAGGAAGAATATTTCAGTATTCTGGAGTCTTTGCCAAAAGAGAATCAGATGCTCGAAGACGACCATCCGGATAAGTTCATCGCAATGATGGGTGCAGAAGCTCTTAAAGAGTTGCTCATTCGGTTGAATCTGGATCAACTCTCCTATGATCTGAGGCATAAAGCAAATACTGAAACATCGCAACAAAGAAAGGCTGACGCTCTTAAGAGACTTCAGGTTGTTGAGGCTTTCCGCGAAGCCCAAACCCGTCTGGAAAACCGTCCTGAGTGGATGATTGTTGATGTGGTGCCTGTTATTCCACCCGAATTGCGACCCCTTGTGCCACTTGATGGTGGACGATTTGCTACCAGCGACCTTAATGACCTGTATCGCAGGGTGATTATCCGTAACAACAGGCTCAAAAGACTTATTGAGATCAAAGCCCCCGATGTGATCCTGAGGAATGAGAAACGAATGCTTCAGGAAGCTGTGGATTCTCTCTTTGATAACTCAAGAAAAACCAATGCTGTAAAAACGGAGTCCAACAGACCGCTCAAGTCACTTAGTGACAGCCTTAAAGGTAAGCAAGGACGTTTCCGTCAGAACCTGCTTGGTAAAAGGGTTGACTATTCGGCCCGTTCTGTAATTGTGGTTGGTCCTGAGCTTAAACTGCATGAATGTGGTTTGCCCAAAGAAATGGCATCAGAACTTTTCAAGCCATTCATTATCCGTAAGATGCTCGAAAGAGGTATCGTTAAAACGGTTAAATCGGCCAAGAAGATCGTTGACAGGAAAGATCCTGTTGTATGGGATATTCTTGAGAACGTACTCAAAGGCCATCCGGTACTGCTTAACCGTGCTCCCACGCTTCACCGTCTGGGTATACAGGCATTCCAGCCTAAGCTTATTGAGGGTAAAGCTATTCAGTTGCACCCGTTGGTATGTACTGCCTTCAACGCCGACTTTGACGGCGACCAGATGGCCGTGCATGTTCCCCTGGGCAATGCAGCTATATTGGAAGCACAACTCTTAATGCTGGCTTCTCACAATATTCTTAACCCGGCCAATGGTGCTCCCATTGCTGTTCCTTCGCAGGATATGGTACTCGGGTTGTATTACATGACCAAAGCCAGAAAAAACACCCCGGAGTTCCCCATGAGAGGAGAGGGTCTTACCTTCTATGGACCTGAGGAAGTGATCATAGCTTACAATGAAAAAGCTGTGGATCTGCATACCATTATCAATTGTAAAGTAAAAACACTTAAGAATGGAGAACTGGTAGAAGAGATTGTTGAAACCACACCGGGTCGCGTCATGTTTAATGAAGTGGTACCTGATGAATATGGGTTTATCAACCAGCTTCTCACTAAAAAAGCACTTAGAGATATCATTGGTGGTATCATGAAAGTGACCGGGATTGCACGCTCATCAAAATTCCTTGATGATATCAAGGATCTTGGATTCCTTATGGCTTTCAGAGGAGGACTCTCCTTTAACCTGGGAGACATTCTCGTGCCTGAAGAAAAGCAGATCCTCATCAACGATGCCAACAACCAGGTAGATGAGGTAAGAGGAAACTACAGTATGGGTTTCATTACCAACAACGAGCGTTACAACCAGATCATTGATATCTGGACGCACACCAATGCCAAACTTACCAAAGTACTGATCGATAAAACTACCAGCGATAATCAGGGTTTCAATCCTGTATACATGATGCTTGATTCCGGTGCGAGGGGATCGAAAGAACAGATCAGGCAGCTCTCAGGAATGAGGGGTCTTATGGCCAAGCCCCAGAAGTCAGGCGCCAAAGGTGGTGAAATTATTGAGAACCCCATCTTATCTAACTTCAAGGAAGGTCTCTCAGTTCTCGAGTACTTTATCTCTACTCACGGTGCCCGTAAGGGTCTGGCCGATACGGCTCTTAAAACTGCCGATGCCGGTTATCTTACCCGTAGGCTGGTTGACGTATCACAGGATGTGATTGTTACTGAAAGTGATTGTGGAACCCTCAGGGGACTTACTGCTACAGCACTTAAGAACAATGAGGAAACTGTTGAATCACTCTACGACAGGATTCTGGGACGTACTGCCCTGCATGATGTGTTGCACCCAACAACCGGTGAACTAATTGTTGGTGCAGGTGAAGAGCTTACCGAAGAGATCAGTCAACTCATTGAGGATTCCCCCATTGAAGCTGTTGAGATCCGTTCGGTACTTACCTGTGAATCCAAGCATGGTGTTTGCGCCAAGTGTTACGGACGCAACCTTGCAACAGGAAGAATGGTACAGAAAGGAGAGGCCGTTGGTGTTATCGCGGCACAGTCCATCGGAGAGCCTGGTACGCAGCTTACTCTGAGAACATTCCACGTGGGAGGTACGGCAAGTAACATTGCTACGGCTTCCAAGATCAATGCAAAGTACGACGGTATTCTTGAGATCGACGAATTAAGGGCAGTTCCCTTTACCAATGCAGAAGGAAAAGAATACTTTGTGGTAATTGGTCGTTCTGCAGAAATGCGGATCATCGACAAAAATACCCGCATGATCCTTACCACTCAGAATATTCCTTACGGTGCAAACCTCTATGTAGAGCATGGCAAGGAAATTAACAGTGGTGATCTGATCTGTGAATGGGATCCCTACAACGCGGTTATTGTTTCGGAAGTTTCAGGTAAGATTGTGTTTAACAACATGATTGAAGGCTCTACTTACCGTATTGACTCTGATGAGCAAACCGGTTACTATGAGAAAGTAATTGTTGAGACCAAGGATAAGGCGCGTAATCCATCCATAAGTATTGTCAATGCTGACGGTGATATTTTGCGTACTTACGATATGCCTGTTGGTGCGCACATCATTATTACTGACGAAAAGGATATTAACACAGGTGCCATTATAGCCAAAATACCAAGAGCTATTGGTAAATCGGGTGACATCACTGGTGGTTTGCCACGTATCACGGAACTTTTTGAGGCCCGTAACCCCTCTGATCCTGCTGTTGTTTCAGAGATTGACGGGGTGGTATCCTTTGGTAAAAAGATCAAGCGTGGTAACCGTGAGGTGATCATCACATCCAAAACCGGAGATGAAAAGCGTTACCTGGTGCCATTGTCCAAGCAGATCCTTGCTCAGGAGAATGACTTTGTGAAAGCCGGGACACCCCTGTCCGATGGACCCACCACACCAGCTGATATCCTTTCCATTAAAGGACCTACTGCGGTGCAGGAGTACATCGTAAATGAAGTACAGGAAGTGTACCGTATGCAGGGTGTAAAGATCAACGATAAGCACTTTGAGGTAATCGTACGTCAGATGATGCGTAAGGTAACCATCGAAGATCCGGGTGATACCCGTTTCCTTGAAAATGAGATCGTGAATAAGGTTGATTTCATGGAGGAGAACGACGCTATCTTTGGTAAAAAAGTAGTGGAAGATCCCGGTGATTCAGTTCTTAAGCCCGGACAGATCATAACAGCAAGAAAGCTTCGTGACGAAAACTCACAACTGAAGCGTAAAGATAAAAAGCTTGTTGTAGCGCGTGATGCAAGAGGAGCGACTGCGCGTCAGCAGCTCCAGGGTATTACCAGAGCATCGCTGCAAACCAAGAGCTTTATCTCGGCGGCTTCCTTCCAGGAAACTACCAAGGTTCTTACCGATGCTGCTGTTAATGCCAAAGTTGATACCTTGCTTGGCCTGAAAGAGAATGTTATTGTAGGACACCTGATCCCTGCCGGAACAGGTTTACGTGAATACGAAAACATTATTGTTGGCTCCATGGATGAATACAACCTGTTGATGGCATCCAAGAAAAAGGCAGAGGTTGCCGAAGAAGACGATCAGTCTTAATTATTTTAGAAATTTCAAAACATAGGATTATGTCAGAAAATACCCCAAAACCCCCTCAGATCAATATTGAACTGGGCGAAGAAGTGTCAGAAGGCACTTATGCCAATATGGCTATGATCACCCACTCCAATACTGAATTTGTTATTGATTTTATCAGACTAATGCCGGGTGTTCCCAAGGCAAAGGTAAAATCCAGGATAGTAATGACTCCCCAGCATGCCAAACGACTACTCAGGGCACTGAATGAAAATATTGCAAAATATGAATCAGTGCACGGACCTATCAAGGATGCTGAAAAAGGAAAGCTACCCATGAATTTTGGTGGGCCTACGGCGCAGGCATAATCAGTTATTGTAAACTAACTCAAAAAGCCCGGTTAATCATTAATCGGGCTTTTTTTTGTAACTTGCCACTGAAAAGCCAATTATTGGGAGCAAAACTAAATCTTTGATCAGATGAACCGAATCTTAGCCCTGTTTTTACTAACCGTTGTCATTTTCATAGATTCTATGGCACAAGCAAATAATAACGAGGTCATTGCATCCTTTACCATTGATCCCGGAAGCCATATTCAGCCTGGTTTTACCCTGGCAGAGGCTCAGATAGAAGGGATAGCACAATTTCCTTTAAGTAACCTTGTACTTTACAGAATTTACAGGGAGCAGGAAACAACAGTTCCTTTCCAGCTAAGTGTTGAACAAAAAGATGTAATCTTCTGGATGGCTCAGGGCAGTGCTGATACAAAGATCAAATATGAGCTGAGAAAGAAGGAAAAGAGTGGATCTCCGGGCGGAATAAAACTTAAGAAGTCGGACCAAACTATTGATTTTACCAGGGATTCTAAAACGATACTGACATATCATGTAGCAGAAGTTTTTCCCCCGGAAGGTTTTGATGAGGCATTTAAGCGCAGCGGGTTTATTCATCCTTTGTATGCGCCAGACGGCACTGTTCTCACTGAAATACAACCCATGGATCATCTACACCATTATGGGATATGGAACCCATGGACAAGGACTACATTTCGTGGAGAAATAGTCGATTTCTGGAATCTGAGAAAAATGGAAGGTACAGTAAAGCATGCTGGCTTTCTAAGAACTACTCAGGGACCTGTCTATTCTGAGATCAAGGTTATTCACGAGCACATTGCCTGGCCTGAATCGACCCGTCAAACCCTTGCCATTACAGAATGGCAAACCATACGAGTTTATGACACTCCTGATGGTTTTTACATGATTGATTTTGATATTCTGCTCAAGCCAGAGGAAGACATTATCCTTGAAGAATTTCGTTATGGAGGATTTGTGTTCCGGGGTACTGAAGCATGGCATCGCGAAACTTCTGACTTTATAACTTCCGAAGGGCTGGACAGGGATCATGCCGATGGACAAAGAGCACGCTGGTGTATTGTTCATGGGGAATCGATATCCGGAAGTGCCGGCATTTTATTGATGGGTCACCCGGAAAATTATAACCATCCCGAACCCGTAAGGGTATGGCCATCGGATGGCAACAATGGGAGAGGGGATGTGTTTATCAACTTCAGTCCTACCCGGAATACAAGCTGGCCCCTGGAGGCAGGTGGCAGCTACAGGTTGCAGTATCGTTTGGTTGTTTTTAATGGTGAATTGCCCATTGAAATGGCAGAATCGATCTGGCAGTCATGGTCGAATCCACCACAGTTTAACCTGGGAGTTGATTAACCTTATTGGTTATTTCAGGGTCTGATGAATTTGACTGAAACAGGAGAGAACCCTTTTACAACAGGTACAAATAATATTACATAAGTGCCCGATGCAAGAGAGGAAATATCCAATACTGCAGTTTCTGACGATACGATTTTATTGTGTTTAAGGAATCTTCCATTCATATCCAAAATCCTGAAAGCCTTCCATCTATCCGGATAAAGATTATGGATCTTCAGCGTATTACCATTGTTAGTCAATCGTATTTCAGGCAAAGAAGATTGAGGTGGCAGAAAGTCTGCAGAAGTATCTGTATCTGTTACGTGAATGTAATCTTCTTTTACCAGGGTATGCTGTCCGGCCTCATTTTGTGCTGACAAGGAAACGGAGAAAATACCTGGTTGAAGAAAAGCAATGACTGGCTCTGTACTTGCAGGTCCTGTTTGCTGCATGTATTCAAAACCATCCGGCTCAATTAACCACTGATAAGTATTTACATCATGTCCGGGAGTGCTTAAATTGATAAGCTGCACAAGCTCATTGATATCCGGGTGGGTGAGGCTGGCATAAAAATCAGCTACAGGAGGTTGAAGAACCTCGGGTTCACGGTATATGTCTCTGTAGCGTGCTCCAAGGAAAACTTCAGTGTCGTTTTCCATGACCAGAAAACTGGCTTCCAGAACCGGGAATTTTTCCTCTTTGGCAAGCCAGGTATAGATAGTGGTGGTCCTTTTTAGCGAAATGGGCTCGGGAAGAGAAACCCAGTACAGGCTGTCAGCCTCGTAGAGCGTAGTTTTTACCCTCAGACATTCAAACTCCCCATAAGGTGTAGCAATGGTACCCCAGCCGTCAACTTCGTTTACCCGGTATCCTTGTCTGTGAAAATTAAGGGTATCGCTAAGGGATTGTGAACCATTAAATGCCGTACTGTCACTATCAGAATAGTTAAGAGGAAGCCGGAATACATAATCATTATTTGAGTATTTTAAAGGAATGGGCAGGCCCGAATAGATAAAAAAGAAGCCATTGTTTGTGTATGCCTGTTCTGTTTTGAGATATACACCGTAGAAATTACTGATCTCAAATCCCAGTTCATCAATCGGGATCTGATCAGTAACAGGTCTTGCCATGGTTCCAGACCCAAAGAAAATCCCCATCAGGAAATTAACAGAAGAAACGCTGTAATATTCATCAAGTCCCTGCGATTGCAATCCAAGTTCGGAGAAATCCCAAAAGTGATCCTGGCCTGTTTGGGAAAAGTCGTGCCCCTGGCTAAGGGCTGTGAAACTGTAACGAAGCGTGTCACCGGTTGAGGGCAGATCGCTGGCAGTAATAGTAATTTGCGATTTTACTGAAAAAAATGAAAGGATCAATACAACAAGCGTAAAATAGTTCTTTTTCATACAAGTACAATTTTCATTTCTAATCTCCAACTCATCACTCCCCACTCCCCACTTCGGACTTCGGACTGCCGACTCCCCTCTTCCCACCTCCACCCAATGGGACAAACCATTAATCTAACCTAAAAACCGTTCATCGAAAATAAAGCAGGTATCTTCTTGAACCCATATAATTAAAGCTCCCTGATCAACGTTTTGAAGATCAGCGTCATTTTGGGTTCTGCCTGTCCCGCAGCATCCTGCACTTCATCGTGGGTAGCACCCTTGTCCATATCATCTGTTACAGCCAGGTTGGTGATCACCGAAATTCCGAAGCACTCAATCCCCATATGTCTGGCTACGATTACTTCAGGCACGGTTGACATCCCGGTTGAGTCAGCGCCCAGTATCCTGAACATTCTGTATTCAGCAGGGGTTTCAAGGGTTGGCCCTGCACTCCCTACGTATACTCCACTCTGGAACTTAATGCTGTTTTCAACAGCAACTTCCTTAGCCCTGGCAATAAGTTTTTTGCTGTATGGCTCACTCATCTCCGGGAACCGGGTTCCCAGTTCATCAAGGTTTTTGCCCCTCAGCGGATTTTCCGGAAACATGTTAATATGGTCTTTAATGATCATCAGATCACCTACTTCAAAGGCCGGATTAAGACCCCCTGCAGCATTGGAAAGAAACAGGTGTGTGATTCCCAGCAGTTTTAATACACGCACGGGAAAGGTTACTTCCTGCATGGTGTAACCTTCATAATAGTGAAAGCGCCCCTGCATGGCAACTACCTCTTTGCCTTCCAATACCCCAAAGATCAGTTTGCCGTGGTGACCTTCTACAGTAGATACCGGAAAGTCAGGGATCTCGGAATACTCCATGCTGTGTGTAACCTGGATTGAATTCACCAGCCCACCTAATCCGGAACCAAGAATAATCCCTACCTTCGGGTTAGTACCCGTTTTTTTCTTCAAGTACTCCGCCGTTGATCTGATTTTTTCTATCATACTGTTTTATTTTTCATGATTAAAGTCGTTCAGGTTAGATATGTGATTATAGACCGCTAAGTTAATAAAAAATGATTCTCAGATTAAATACGTCAATTTGTAAAATTTTCCCTTAAACAGGCTTCAAATAAACATTTAATCAAATTAGCGCATTAAGACTATAAATTCTTTTAAGCGCTATGACTGTTTCAT
>SLIL01000174.1 GCA_007135645.1 Bacteroidales bacterium | reverse complement strand
ATTAGTATGAAGATTCCGGTATTAGTTGGTTTATCGCTTTTGCTGTTCCTGCCTTCCGGCGCTGTCGGGCAAGAGTTCAGGAGAGATTTGCGAGAAACTTTACTCAGGCTTGAGGTTATCCAATCAACCGATGCGCAGTTTGTTTTTAACACCCATCAAAGTTTTTTAATGGGACAAACGATACCCAATGCCATGGTTTTAGGTATTATAGCTGAGAATACAAATACCTGGAATTTTTCTGTTTATGCAGAGACGGATGATGGCCTCAACCCCGATGAGTGGGAACAAATCCTATCCTATTCCAACCAGGGAGAGCCACCACAGATACGCGACCTTGAAATAAGGGTACGTAACAATGCAAATACCACATTGGTTCCAGAGTATACTGCTATGGGGAATACATTTGATCGTTTATACATTATCCCGGAAAGTGAAGACCCGATTGATTGTCCCGCTCAGGGTACCAATACACCAGGAAGTTATCTTACCGATCCCACTTGTTACAGGTTCAGGGTAGATTATCGGTTCAAACCTTCTTATGGCATGAAACCGGGCTTATATCGTTTGCGTATAATTTATGAGATAAAAGAAAACCTTTAACTCCGGGCCTAGTAAGGGATGGAAAAAAACGCAAATACCGGCTTATTTGTCTTTTGCTTTTTGGCATTTTTTTTTGCCTTGCCACCTGTTTATTCTCAGGAAGGATACCAGGATAATGTCCCTGTTTCTTTTCGCGAACGCCAGGCGGAGGTGAGGCCCGGTCAACTTGTTTCTACAGTAGTAAGGATCATTAACCCAACACGAAGGGCAGGGGAGTTTACCCTGCGCCTGGAGCCGCCATCCGGGTGGCAGATTGTGGGCATTAGAGAAAGGACGTTCTCTATGCAAATGAACGATACTTTGTTTTTCCCTGTAAGGGTTATTGCCCGCCCACAGATACAGGATCCGCAACCCCAGCTTATCACAGTATCTTTGGTGCAACAACGCAATGTGATTGCTTCTGAAAGCTGGATCATCTCTCCTGTTTTAAGATCAAACTGGAATGCTTCCCTTTCCCGCACCAATATCATCCTGCCTGAACATACTAACGAAGCTTCTTTCACCATAGATATTGTTAATACCGGTGATATAACAGAGTATTACAACCTTGTTGCAGAACCTTCCCCAGGCATCTTAATGCTTAATGAAAACAGGCAAATCATTCATGAGGAGTTCTCAAAAAGGTTCTCCCTGGCACCTATGCAGGATACAGTGCTAACAATAACAATCCTGTATGATGCTTCTGCAATTACAGAAACAACACAGTTAACTTCCAGGCAAGCTGCCGATCCAAGGGTAAGATTCAATATGACCAGCGAGCCGGTTGTGGCTGTAGGAGGCAGATGGAGTGGCTCAGTTAACATAAGGAAGCTTGGCAGCAAATGGATTGCCAACCCAAGACCCTATTATAGCATACCCCTGACAGTGGAGTTTAATGCCTTTGATATCATTTCAGAGAATACCTACGGGGATATTTATCTGTATGGGATACACAATTTTAACCCCTACACCACCCTTTCCTATTTTTTTCAGGCCAACTTCATCAGCAATTATCTTAACCCTGAATCATTCCTCGGTCAGTACCTGAATATCAATTTTCAATCACGATATTTCGGTGTGCAATTGGGTAATGTAAGCCTGGGTACACCTGGTTATTCTCTTAGCGGAGATGGTGCAAGGGTTTACGGGCGATACGGAGAACATCAGGTTCACGGTGGCTATGTAGCCTCTCCCGGACTGTTTGATACCCTTAAATTCAGAGAAGGATGGAGTGCAGGCTATGATTATCTTGGGCAGAATTTAAGGGGCAGCGCTTTCTTTAGTCAAAGCCAGAACCAAGCACAAAGAACAGAAGACCAGGTAATGGGTGGAGAAGTATCCTACCGTTTTCCCTATTCTCAGTTTTTAAGGATTGCCTTTAATTTAACCGACCAGCTCCATCAATGGAATCCTGACAGTGTTTTTGAAACAGCAGGAGTCGGATACAGTTTCAATTATTCAGGAAGCTTTCTCAATGACCTTTCCGTTGGCGGAATGTATTATAAAAGTAGCGCAGCCAACCTGATCCGAAGAGGCACCGAAAGTTACTCGGCAAGGGCATCCTGGCGATTCGACCGCAGAAATAGTCTTTCAGCTAATTTTAGCCGGCAAACATCCAATCCTGAATTTTACTTCCGTGGACAATTAAGGGAATTAAACCAGGAAAGGGGCAGAGAATCCTACCGTTTAGTATATCAATATTCAGGAGATGATGTGAGTATCAGGTTTGCACCTACCTATTTTGATTCTTTTGATCAGTTTTTAAATTATTCGCGTAGTGGTGCTGATATTGATTTTCGCTTATTAAACAGAGGTGATTTTCGATTTTTTGCGGGGTCGTATGCCGGATATACTTTCGTGTCTGACACTTTGTTTGATCCCTTTTTTGTTGCAAACATCAGGGCCAATCTAAGGTATCTGCAATATAACCTTAGCCTGAGGTATTACTACGGGCCCTATTTTTCTAATGAATTACGCCGCTTTATTGACCGTGGAAGTACTTTTAACCGGTTTGCAACCAACTTTTTCTTTGATAATTATTTTGCCGGAAACAGTTTGTTTTTCAGGTTTTCCTTTTTATACAACTACACTACTTATAATAACCAGAGTTCAGTTTCTGTGCGCCCCGAATTGTTTTATTTTGTTAACAGCGGCTTACGGTTTGGCATTTATGGCAGATTTTTCGGAATGTCAGCTGAATACGAAGACAGGATGGGGATCATTGACCTGGGAGATGACTTAAGCACCTATCAACATAGCCGTTATGAATTCGGGTTTAGTATAAAACAAGACCTGAACATTCCGGTCTCGGGTAAAAGGTTTTATGACCTAACGGTGGTGGTTTATCGCGATATTAGTGGAACAGGTTCAAAAGAGAGAAGTGATCCCGGTGTTCATGAGATCTGGACAAGGCTGCAATACATTGATCCCGGTGATGGTAATGCTTTCGGGGCTCTTAATCCACTCAGTACTTTTGAGGCGATAACAGACCGGGATGGCAGGGCTCTCTTCACCAATATACCTCCCGGGAGCTACCTTTTAACCCTTGTGCCGGTAGCTCAGGCCGGGTCACGCTTCGAGGCGCGTACTTACGAGGTAATGGTCAGTGATGACAGAACCCTCTACCTTTCTATTGACAGGGGTGCAAGGGTTGCAGGAAGTATAATTATAGAAAGGGATGATTATACGCAGGCTGAATACTTCCCTGTAAACAATATTCGTATTACTGCAACCAATCTTGAAGGGCAGACTTTTACCACGCTTACCAATAACAATGGCCAGTATAGCCTGTTTCTACAGAAAGGCAGTTATACCATTTCAGTAAATGAAAATATATTCAGAGAAATTTTTAATCTTCAGGCCAATAATATTCCCATTGAAGTTGTGCATGAGCACGAAGTGATCACCGTCAACTTCATAGCCCGCGAGCGGGCGCGGCAAATACGCATTCAACGGCCAGGCGAAGACAATAATAATCAGCAACAGGATTAAACGTAAAATAATGATACAATCAACAGAATTCGTAAAAATGAACCTCAAACCTACAAATTTCAATACCATGAAACTGAAAAAATCGTTTCTTTTATTATTGCTGGCCCTGGTGGGCACTTCTGCAGCTTTTACCCAAAGTGCCTCCGTATCTCCTTCACGCCTTTATTACAATGCCGAACCCGGGCAGACACAGGTGCGGCAACTTACGGTTACCAACAATTCAGAAACTCCCCAGAGCTTTACCGTATCCTTTGCTGATTTTGCCTCCCCCGGTACCGATGGAAAGACTGAATTGCTTGATGAGGGTGAAAGTGAGCATTCTGCTTTTTCCTGGTTAAGTGCTTCCCCGTCATTGCTGGAGCTTCAGCCTGGTGAATCAAGGGATGTGGATATCATTTTGCAGGTACCCAGCAACCCTGAGTCGGCAAGAGTAGTATGGTCAACAGCAGTGATCAGGCTTGCCCGCGAACGGACTGCCGCACCCAACCTGGATGAAGGGGCTATGGGCTTTGGCATCATGCACACCTTCCAGTTTGTGGTGCACATTTTCCAGACGCCCCGCAGTGTTACCTACCGCAATGCCCGAATCCTGGCCTTCGAGGAAGGGGAGGCTGGCGAACAGGGTCAGCGTCGCATTAAACTGCATCTGGAAAACACTGGTGATGCCATTATCGACGTGGCAGCCTACCTGGAGCTTACCAACATGCGCACCGGTGAAAGCCGCCGCGAACGTGCCCGTGCCTTCACCACGCTGCCCGGACACAGCCGCATAATCCACTTCGACTTGCCGGATGATTTAAGCCCGGGGATGTATTCCATTCTGGGTGTCGTTGATTATGGCGACCGGGATGCTGTTATTGCTGCTGAGCTGGAGCTCAGGATAGGGGAGTAAAGCGCAATTGCAAATTG
Source organism: Bacteroidales bacterium (assembly GCA_007135645.1). Classification (GTDB taxonomy): domain Bacteria; phylum Bacteroidota; class Bacteroidia; order Bacteroidales; family UBA7960; genus SKVR01. Next base: position 7,339 of record SLIL01000174.1, on the reverse strand, counting down.
CGCTTAGCCCGGTTGGTGAGTAGAGCGCAATGAACCCAACCGCTTCGAGGATTTGCAGCCGCTCGAAGGGTTTAGGGGGGCTCAGCCTCCGCCTCTACACATTGTCTTCGGCAAACCACTCTGCATAGGATGTGGCGGTTTCGTGCAGGCGGATGCTGTGAAGCTGGATTTGTTCGGGTAAATGGGGGGAAATGCGGGTGGCAAAATCGGCAACCATGTATTCGCAGGTGGGCTGGTAATCCAGCGATAGTACTTTGCCTACAAGGTCTGAGGTATTGGCCAGTTTTTCATGGGGGGTGCCCTTGCGGATCATCAGGGCATGGTCAAACTGCTCAACAATCTGTTCATTTACAATTTTTTTCAGCACTGAAAAATCCATTACCATACCGAATTTGGGATGGCGGGGATCATCAATGGGTTGGCCTTTTAGGGTGACGTACAAAATATAGCTGTGTCCGTGTATGTTTTTGCATGCACCATCGTAGTTCCACAGGGCATGGGCTGCTTCGAAGCGAAACTCTTTGGTGATGCGGATTGCGGGTTGTTTCATTGGAGATCAGAGATTAGAGTTTAGAGACCAGAGATTAGAGACTAGAGACCAGAGACTAGAGACCAGAGACCAGAGACCAGAGAGTAGTGACTGGAGGCTAGTGATCAGAGAGTAGAGATCAGAGGCCAGAGACTGGTATTTAGAGACTGGGTATTGGCGTTCAGATATAAGATAATTAGAATTTAAAAATAATGATTGCATAACAAAGTTAATCGTTTATGACCTGCGAGCAACTGTATTACTGCAATTTAATCGTGTAAGAATAAGTGGCAGGTTTTTCTTTTTTCTGAGGGGTTTCTTCTTTGGTTGATGTTTCTTTTTTTGCCGGAGTATACTGGATGCTGATCTTTTGCCTGGGCTTTTCCGGGGGTAACCTGAAAGGGATCTTCAGCTTGTTCTGGGCGGTTACCCGGGCCCCGCGGTTTTTTACCGGATCGTATTGCAGCATCCTGATCAGCCTGATTGCTTCTTCATCGCAGCCATAGCCCAGGGATTTTATAATTTCAGGATCCAGGATCTCTCCCGTATCCTTTATTTTAAACCGCACAATTACATCTCCCTGCACACGATTTTCGAGCGCTTCTGTGGGGTATTTGAGATTTTCTTTTAAAAAATTCCGGAGCTCTTCCTTGCCCCCGCTGATGCGGGGGATCTTGAGGAATTTCCTGGTTTTATGATGCTTCTGATTCATGGCTTTAGGGTTTACAGTGCAGGCAGGGTAAGCGTAAATTGCCGTGTAACCAGATCGTCGTTTCTCTCTTTATAGTAGAAGCGATTTTCTTCTTCCAGAAAGCCCATTTCCCAGGAATAGTTTTCAAATCCTGGCCACATGGTGCCGCCAAAATTATGTACCGGGAAAAACTGTCTGTTTTCATCACCGCTGTGGTCTGCAAAGCCCCCGTACATAGTAAATTCAGCAGGGATCATGTCATGGGTTTTTACATCGTGTTTCAGTAGAAGTTCTTTCTCTACCATGGTAAGGATAATGGTTGTCTTTTCCGGCTCTGTTGTTTCAATGGTCATGCGTATTTCGTTATCCGTACACTTTGAAAAATAAAAAACAACTTCTTTCTCCTGCATGGTAAGGTCTTCATTGAGAACTTCTGCCTTGCCGGTGATCTTTTCACCACAAAACTGCGAAAGTTTCCGCATGAACAACTCAGATTCTGATTTTTTTTGTGTGGCCTGTTCGCCAGTGTCTCTGCTGCCACAGGAAATGAGTAAAAGGGATGCCAGCAAAACGGATGTAATACGATTGATTGGGTTCATTGGATGTTCGTTTGGTTTGTATTCTTAGTTGATCTGAATTCTCCCTTAAATTAAGGTTTTATGTCATACTTTGGCTAAGTTAAAAAAACCTGTTGATTTTAAAAAAAAATAGTTTTATCTCTGGAAATAAATTTACGTATTAATTTGCTTTTTTTGCCTTTATCAGGCCTGTATTGGTCGAAAAACAATCTCTGTGGTTGGGATGGTATCTACATAATCTTTTATGTGATTGCATCAAAATGTTATTTTTGTACCCTGAACCTATTGTATTTCAATCAAAACAACTGCAATGAGAAAAAACACCATTCTGAATTTTTTAAGTGCTTTCCTTGTTTTTTCCCTGCTTTTTCCGTCGCTGTCCCATTCCTGCACCAATGTACTGGTTTCGCGGGGTGCCAGTGCTGATGGCAGTGTAATGACAAGCTGGACCTATGATGTGGCAGGCTTTGCCCAGCCCTTGTATTTTTATCCCGGGGGTAAATACGCCGAAGGGGACTCACTGGATGTATTTGGCTTTCATGAAGGGGAATTTCTGGGCCGCATACACCAGGTGCCCCGCACTTACAAGGTTATTGGCAACATGAATGAGAAGCAGGTTGCCATTACCGAAACAACCTTTACAGGCCGCACCGAGCTTCACGGGGGTGATGGCCTCTTCGACTACGGAAACCTGATCTGGATCACCCTGCAGCGCGCCTCCACAGCCCGCGAAGCGATCCAGATCATGAACGACCTGGCCTATACCTACGGCTACAAAGACACTGGTGAAACCTTCTCCATCGCCGATAAAAACGAGATATGGATGATGGATTTTATCGGTAAAGGAACCCACGGACGGGGCGCTGTATGGGTAGCTGCCCGCGTGCCCGACGGCTACATTGCTGCCCATGCCAACCAGTCGCGCATCAGGCAGATCAACTGGCGCGATACGGAAAACTGGATGTGGTCGGAAGACGTAGTGGATTTTGCCCGCGAGATGGGATGGTATAGAGGACGGGACAGAAACTTCAGTTTCCGCGATGCCTACGATCCCTTAACACCTGCTTCCTTGCTGCTCTGCGAAAGCCGGGTATGGAGCATCTACAACAGGGCTGCACCCTCCAAAAACTTCTCTGCCGATTACTGGCGCTGCGTGGAAGGGGCCGAACCCTATCCGCTCTTCGTGAAGCCCGACGAAAAGATCACCATCGAAGCAATGATCGGCCTTATCCGCGACCATTTTCATGGCACACCCTATTATACCGGCACAGGCATTGCCTCCGGCCCCTACAACAACCCTTACCGCTGGCGCCCGGTTTATTTCAAACTGGAAGGCGATGATACCGAATACGCTTGGGAAAGACCTATTTCACAGCCTCAAACAGCATTCTCTTTCGTTACCCAGTCGCGCAACTGGCTTCCCGACGAGATTGGCGGCATCTGCTGGTACAGCGTTGATGACAACCATACCAACGTGTTCATGCCCTTGTACATGGGTATGACCGAAGTTCCCAAATCCCTCACCATTGCCGACCCCCTCAATTTTGACTGGAATTCGGCTTTCTGGACCTTCGACCTGCTGGCTAATTACGCCTACGGTCTTTACGGGATCATGATCGATGATATCCAGGAAGAGCAGGCCCGACTGGAGAACAGGGCCATAAAGCTTTCTGCCGCGGTAGATCAGGCTGCCCTTACGCTTTATGAAGCCGACAGGAAGATGATGAAGGAGTACCTTACCGATTTTGGAGTTACCAACGCCGAATTTGTGGTGGATCGCTGGAGAGACTTCAGCCGTGAGCTCTTTTCGCGCTACAACGACCGCTACATCAGGCTGGAGGACAATATCCGCCCATGGCCCCAGGGGATAGGATACCCCGAAGAATTTAAGCGCAGGGCCGTGGAAAAACGCCCTGAATTTTACAATGTGCGCTGGCGTAAACCTGGCGAGCCCATAAAATAAGTCACAGTAATAACTAATTATTTTTTTGAGATGAAGAAGATCAGTTTGATAAAAATTACCTTGCTTTTTGCCCTGTCAGTAATGATGATGCCCAGGACCCAGGCCTGCACCAATGTGCTGGTTTCTGCCGGTGCCAGCGCCGATGGCAGTGTTATGATCAGTTACCTGGCCGATGCCGGAGGGTTTATGGATCCCCTCTATTATTATCCCGGCGGCACCTATGAACCCGGCGATTCCATTGATATCATCTGCTGGCACTATGGCCATTTGCTGGGCCGTATACCCCAGATAGAAAAAACCTACCGGGTGATCGGAAACATGAACGAGCACCAGGTGGCCATCGGTGAAACCACTTTTACAGGCCGCTCAGAGCTGCATACCCCCAACGGGTTTATCGATTATGGGGCCATGATGTATATTGGGCTACAGCGCTCGCGTACAGCCCGCGAGGCCATCCAGGTGATGACCGGCCTGGTGGATCAGTTTGGATACAACAGCACCGGCGAATCGTTTTCCATTGCCGACAAGAATGAAGCATGGATCATGGAATTCATCGGCAAAGGTGAGCATGGCGAAGGGGCCGTATGGGTAGCTGCAAGGGTACCTGATGGCTATATTGCCGCCCATGCCAACCAGGCCCGTATCCGCCAGATCGACTGGAACGACACCGACAACTGGATGTGGAGTGACGACCTGGTTGATTTTGCCATTGAAATGGGATGGTTTGGTGCCGATCAGCCCAAAGAGGAGTTCAGCTTCGTAGATGCCTACAACCCCCTTACCTGCGAATCACTGCTGCTTTGCGAAGGTCGTGTATGGAGTGTTTTCCGCCGTGCCGCCCCCGAGCAGGATTTCCCTGCCGAATACTGGCGATGCGTGGAAGGTGCTGAGCCTTACCCGCTGTTTGTAAAACCCGCCAATAAAGTTACCATACAGGATATGATCGGCCTGGTGCGCGACCATTTCCACGATTCACCCTACCATACCATCTACAGCTATGCCGCGGGCCCCTATAAAGTTCCTTACCAGTGGAGGCCCATCTATTTTGAACTGGATGGACAGAAATACGCTTGGCCCCGCAGCATTTCACAACCTCAGACCGGCTTCTCCTTTGTTTCACAATCCAGGAACTGGCTGCCTGATCCCATTGGCGGGATATTCTGGTACAGCGTAGATGATACCTACTCCAATGCCTATATGCCCATATACGTTGGTGCACAGCGCGCCGCTGTTTCCCTCACTACCGGAAATGTAGTTGACTTTGACTGGAACTCCGCTTTCTGGGTATTCAACCTGGTGGCCAACTATGCCTATGGCCTGTACAGCTACATAATTCAGGACATCAAGGCAGTACAGCAGGAGGTGGAAAACCGCTCACTGGCCATGACCAGGGCTGTGGATGTGGCTGCCAAAGCACTTTACGATACCGACCGCGAGATGATGTACGAATACCTCACCGATTTCAGCGTAAACAACTCTGAATATACCGTGCAGCGCTGGCGCGAACTGGGATACTACATTTTCTCCAAGTACAACGACCGCTACATCCGCACCGAAGATAACCTGAGGCCATGGCCACAGGGAGTGGGATACCCCGAAGACTTCCTGCGCAGAGCCGTGGAAGAAAGACCCGGATATTATGATGTAAGATGGAGAAAGCCAGGCGAGCCCATTAAATAGTGTTTGCAAGAAAACACTCGAAAAAACATGAGTTTACCAGCTGATACTTAATAAACGTTGAAGGGTAATATACTCCTCCTTCTTTAACCAAACATAAAATGCCCGTATGTCGTCCTGAAGGGACCTGTACGGGTGTTTTTTTGTGCTGGAAAATCACCAGGCCCGGAAGGTTACCCTGATTAACGGATGAAAGTATCCCCCCACCTACCCCATATTTTTCAAGGCTTCAACCTTTAATATCTTTGAGCTGTTGCCCGCACCACTGTGCGGGCCTACGATGATTCCCTTATTAAAAACAGCCGCACCGCCGTGCGGCCTGGTGCTTCGAATAAACATTGGTGGTAGGCTTGGACGGTTTATCCAGGCCTGCATGGCCGTGCGGGCCTGCAAGGAAATTTGTTTCGTGGTCTGACGAATTTAGTTCTTTCGACCATTAATGAATACAGTCGTCGGGCGGGCCCGGAGCCGCCGGACGACGACAGCAGGTGGTGGGTGTTAACAGTGGTCTGACGACTTCATCCTATAACAGAACAAAACAACATAAATACGAAACAGAAAATCTCCAAAACCACTACCTGTACCTGCAAATAACAAAGACAGAAATAAATCGAAGATTTTTTGAAAAAAATTGTTGCGAAAACATTTTTTTTATACTTTTGCAGTCCGTTAACAAAACACTGACCGATGGTGTAACGGTAGCACTGCAGATTTTGGTTCTGCCTGTCCAGGTTCGAATCCTGGTCGGTCAACATTAAGAAGCCCCCGATTGATGATTGGGGGTTTTTTTTATGCCGTTAAGGGGATTAGATTTTTTTTCATGAAGATTTTTCCCAATTATTTCCCGGGAAAGACAAAAGGCTTTGGAGGCATGTTTTACCCCATTAGCTCCAGTGCGATCAACTCCGCCTGTTTCAGCACTGTTTCAGTGGCCAGCTTTTGCATGTCGGGCGGATAGCCATATTTTCGCAGGATGCGTTTTACGGCAACTTTTAATTTGGCTTTTACACTTTCTTTGATGGTCCAGTCGATGGTGGCATTCTGGCGGATGGTCTCGGTAAGCACCACGGCAAGTTCCCTTAGTTTATCCTGCTGCATCAGTTCTATGGCGCTGTCATTGCTGGCTACGGCGGTGTAGAAGGCGTATTCAAAGTCGGTTAGCCCCATTGCTTTGGCCTCATTATCCATTTGTACAATATCCTTACTGAGCTTGATAAGCTCCTCGATCACTTCAGCCGCTGTGAGGATCTTGTTTTGATACTTTTTAATGGAAGCTTCCAGCATCTCCATCAGGGTCTTGCTTTTTACCAGGTTCTTTTTTGCCCTGGCCCTGATTTCGTCATTAAGCAGTTTTTTAAGTACTTCAAGGGCCACATTTTTGTGCTGCATGCCTTTGAGTTCCATCAAAAATTCTTCTGACAGTATGGAGATATCGGGCTTTTTTATGCCTGCTGCATCAAAAACATCCACTACCTTTTCTGACACCAGCGCCTGATCTATCACCTGGCGGATGGTAGTTTCCATGTCATCACCATTGCGGCCGTTTGAAGTTGAATCAAATTTTGCCAGTCGGGCTTTTACAGCCTGGAAGAAGGAAACTTCATCTTTGGCATCCATGGCCTGATCGTGGGGTATGGCAATGGCAAATGCTTTGGATAAGGCAGTGACTTCATCAATATAGCGTTTCTTGCCATCCTCAAGGCCCAGGATATGTTCTTCTGCGGCAAGGATGGTAGAAAGCTTGCCGCTGGTTTCTGCTTCAAAATAGTTCTCGTAGGGAAAGCCATGGTACATCTGTGAGATAACTTCCAGTTTTTCCAGCATCAATTGTACGGCCTGCTCCTGCATGAGGGTGGGGTCTCCTTTGCCACCGGCATCAGAATAAAAGGAGAGGGCTTGCT
>SLIL01000126.1 GCA_007135645.1 Bacteroidales bacterium | reverse complement strand
TACTCGATTATACGGAGCACAGCTCTCGTGTTTTGCATGAGGATGTTTACGATCAGTTCCCTGAATACAAGGAGATGTGCCAGAACTATGAGTCAGAAAATATCTATCTGGATAACCAGGAGTCTATTACCGAAGAAGATGTCCCCGATTTCAATCATTTAAACGATTTTATCAGCGGATTTATTAAAGATGCTCAAAAAGATGCTGAAAAATGGGATCATCAACATTTTCAGGAGCTTTCCATCTCCCGCATTGATACATGGGAATTAAAATACCGCTTCAATAACAAGGACTATGTAATGCTCTTTACGGGTTCCGATTATGAAGTTGTGCCGGGAATAAGCCCCATTTCAGAAGTTTCATACAAGCATTGGAATAATGCAGTATCTGCTACCCGGAAATTCAATTATTTGAAGACCTATGAAACCCTTTCGAAAGCAGCGGCCATGAATGTGTATGAGATGAAGGAGAAAGTTGATGAGGCCAAAGAAGAGATCCTGTATAAGATCAAAGGAGCCTACTATTTCGGAAGTTTTGCCGGGGTGTTGTTGTCTGTCTTCCTGGGAGGATTTCTTGCATTCACCTATTTCAGCGAGGTTAACCTGGTGATGAATTACGTGGGGTTTATCAACAGGGAAACCAACTTCTTTTATGCTTACCATGCCTGGTCACAAACAGCCTTTTTTATGTTTTTGTGCATCAATGGTGTTGATTACACCATGGGAGTGTTTGCAAAATTTAAAAAGTTTATTCCCGGTGCACTTTTAAGAGCTCTTGCAGCGTTTGTCCTTACCTTGATTTTTTCCCTGTTAACGCTGGTGGTACTTGCTTTGCTGAATGCTACAGGTATAACCCTTGTCATTACCTTTGTCGGCGCAATTATCTACTGGGTGTTTACGGCCATTTTCTGGCTGGCAAAAGTTGTTTTTGGCTTTTTGTATAGCATTTTTCTTGGGATACTGGGGCTTTTTTAATCTTGCTTCCAGGTTCTTCCTTCTTTTACTATCCCTGCTAATTTCGAATTTTTGAAAGATTGTATCTTTGTGTTAGCAATCTTCGAAGGTAAAGCTTCGGAATCACTTTCTAACCAATCAAATCAATTAAAAATGAGAAAACTTAAAAGAATCCTGCTGCCGGTAATATTTTTACCTGCATTTTTTGCCTGCAGCGACAACGATGTTGATCCAATAGACAGGGTCGATGTGCCCGAGGGTTATGTGCTCTTGTGGCACGATGAATTTGACGGCAACACCATTGACCCCCAGAAATGGACCTTTGAAACGGGTGATGGCACGGAGTTCGGATTGCCAGTGGGATGGGGCAACAATGAACTACAGATCTACACCAACAATGAAGAGAACGCGAGGATAGAACAGGATGGTGATGTATCGGCTCTGGTCATTACCGCCCTGAAACATGGAGAAAACGATTTTACCTCTGCCAAACTCACTACCAATGGATTGTTCAGCATGCGCTTCGGACGGGTGGATGTGAGGGCAAAACTGCCGCAGGGGCAGGGTATCTGGCCCGCCATCTGGACCCTTGGTGACAATAGGAGCATAGTTGACTGGCCCGGTTGCGGAGAGATTGATATCATGGAAATGCTGGGACACGATCCCAAAAAAGTATATGCCACCGTGCATTACGTGGATGGTGAAAACCGTAAAGGGGAAAACCAGGGATATTATGAAACCTCCGGCACATCATTTAGCGACGAATATCATGTGTTTTCCCTTGAGTGGACACCCGAGAAAATGAGTTTTATGGTGGATGGTACAAAGTATCATGAGGTATCCATTGAAGACGATATGAAGGAGTTTCTCCGCAGCCATTACCTTATCCTTAATGTAGCTGTAGGAGGCTACTGGCCCGGATATCCCGATGAGACCACGGTATTTCCGCAAAGCATGTATGTAGACTATGTGAGGGTGTTCGAAAAGGAAGGGTTTACCCCGCCGGAGCCCCCCGTTCTGGATATTGATGAAGAGACTCTCGGGCCACCCATTGATTCCAGTATTGTTTATCATGCCATTAAGGATGGGTTTGATGATCTGGGGTATCTTGAGGTGATCTCTTTTGGTGGGGGAGGAGAGCCTTTTATTGGCACTTCAGAAAATGCCATTGACGGGGAGCTGAGCCTGGAGTTTGATTTTCCCGGTGGTTCATGGGGCGGAGGATACTTCCTCATGGAGCAGCCACGCAACCTGAGCAATTATACCCACCTGATCTTTGCCCTCCACAAGCCTGATGAGCTGGCAGATGCAGAAATCAAACTTGAAAGTACTTCTAATGATGCTGCCATTTTCCTTATTGACTATGAAAGTACGGAGCTTGAGAATGGCTTTGTGGAATATGCCATCCCCTTAAGCGACTTCCAGGGGCTGGACCTTGTTCAGCTCAGGATACCCTTTGCCATATGGAACCCCGTAAATGCCGACGGGGAGTTTGTACCTTTTACAGTTCTGATTGACAATGTGCATTTTGCGAGCCCGTAACAAAAGAATTAAATCAAAAAGCCACTTGATATCCCTTTTATCAAGTGGCTTTTTTTCATTAGTATGGCATGCTGCCTGAGAATTTTCAGTTTTAAAGAAAACAGTTTTCTTTGTTGATTAAAGACAAGTTTTGTTGATTGCATTACTTCAGAAAGTCTCATCCGGATATCAGGGAGAAACGATGTTCAAACCTATACATCCTTCACCAGTTTATTCTCAGGCAGATTTGTTATGGAAGTACTAAATCTCTCCAGTGTCTTTTTCAACAAGTTCAACTGATCTGTTTCACGGGCAATAATAACATCCATACCCTTGTGCTCAAGCCGGTCAAGAATACCCCTGACCGTAACTTTATTAATATCTGAAGATGGCTGGTAGGCGTTTTCCTTATGGTGCACCGATAAGGTTTCACTTACCAGGTTGACTTCCCGCAAATCATCCAGCACCTCACGGGTGATCTTAATGGGCATCTCAAGTTCCTCGCATATCTGAGGTGGGGTTAGAGGTGGCTCACCGTTGGCAAACCTTTTGGCAAGCAGATTATATATGTATAAAGAGAGCACCTT
>SLIL01000420.1 GCA_007135645.1 Bacteroidales bacterium | reverse complement strand
CTTTTGTATTTACCCAAAGATAAGATATTTTGTTTGAATGTATTCATGGATGCGGGAATAAAAAATGAGGATCAGGAGTAGCACTGGGAAAGTTTACCGCGGTACTTTTAGTTTTATCATAAACTATCAGGAGTAATATGATAGATGTTTACTCTTTGGTAGAGAATGATTAAATTTGTATAATTCATTTTTTTGAGCTTATGCCTGAGATTTTCCGAAAGTTTGGATTTGTATTCTTCTTTTATTCCAATGAGGGCCAGGAGCCGATGCATGTGCATGTAAGAAAGGCTGGTGGCTTTGCAAAGTTTTGGATGGAACCGGTTGAACTGGATTTTTCTCAGGGATTAAAAGTGCAGGACATTAAACAAGCTCAGGATTTAAATAATGGAGCATTTTAACCTAATTAAAGAAAAATGGCATGAAGTACATGGTAGCTGAACTAATGTTCAAAGCCTTAAAAGCCTGGCATGAAGGTGGATATATCCATATGGTACTTTCTGACAGGAAACAGGTGTCATTTCCGGTGGATTTAAATGATAAATTGAGAAATGCAAGTCACGATCAATTGAACAACATCGAAATTATTTGCAATGGCACAGGGCTCCACTGGCCAGATTTGGACGAAGATCTTTCCGTGACTGGAATTATGGAAGGCCGGTTCGGGAAAAGAGATGAGCAACAAACTTTTGAAGGCTGATATTATGACCATGACAAAAAATTTGACACACAGGCGGATGATTTAATAATCGCAATACGGAAAAACATGCTATCAGAACATTGTTAGCAGGCTCTACCTGAAAACTTTAACAATTCATATTCAATGTATAATTGAAATTGGCGGAAAACCTATTAAAAAACCCTCCCCTGAAAACTTCGGGAAGGGTTTGGGTCATAATTATTCAGGCCGTTGAAGAATTATGAAAAGGAAAAAACTTCAAAAGTATTTAACCACATTTACTTTCTCCGCAATGGGTACATATGAGACATCCCTCCTGGTAAATAACCGATTCCTGTTTGCATGATTTACAGATCCGGCCCTGGGCTTTGGTGCCATCGGGGATAAATCTTTTCAGTGCACGCACCACGCCATTTTTCCAGGTGTGCAGGCTGTCGCCGCTCAGGTTCATGTCGTCAATCACATCAACCACATAGGGCAGTGGCATACCATGGCGCAAGATCCCTGAAATAAGCTTTGCATAGTTCCAGTATTCCTTGTTAAAGCTCCTGGACAACCCTTCAATGGTGATCTTGTATCCATCCAGGTCGTCAAACTGGAAGTCGTAACGCTTGTCGCCGCTGGCCTGCTTGCTTTTGATCACCCTGCCCTTTTCTACGTAGGGGGGAAGGTAAAATCCTTCTGCCTTACCTGTAAAGATCTCATAGGGGCGATCGTTGAGCAATCCAACCACAGCAACCCATTTCTCTGAATTATTGTTGAACCTCACAACCTCAGCTTCAAGAACCTTGGGCCTTTTGGGAGCTACGGTTTCTTTGAATTCATTTTTATCTTCCTTTTTGGAATCAGATACCAGCACTCCACTGCGCGATCCGTCGCGATACACGGTTACCCCTTTGCAACCACTTTCCCATGCGGTCTGATAAATCTTACCTACCAGTTCTTCTGTAACATTGTTGGGGATGTTTACGGTAACACTGATGGAATGATCGACCCACTTTTGTACTGCACCCTGCATGGAAACCTTGGCAACCCAGTCAACATCGTTGGCGGTAGCTTTGTGATAGGGTGATTTGGCGATAATACGGTCAAGGTCTTCCTGTTTCATGCGCTTCACCTCACTTACATCATAACCGTTTATAGTGAGCCAGTCTTCAAATTTATGATGAAATACGTTGTATTCTTCCCAGTGATCGCCCACCTCATCTACAAAGTCTACCCTTACATTTTTATCGTTGGGATTTACCTTCCTTCTCCTTTTGTAGGAAACCATAAATACGGGTTCAATTCCGGAGGTGGTCTGAGTCATAAGCGATACGCTGCCTGTGGGGGCTATGGTAAGAAGTGCGATATTGCGGCGCCCGTTCTTCAGCATCAAGTCTTTCAATTCGGGGTCGGCTTCAAAAAGTCTGTTGATGAAAGGGTTACTGGCTTCTCTTTTGGCATCGTAAACTGTGAACGGCCCTCTCTCTTCTGCCATGATGGCCGATGAGCGGTATGCTTCAATAGCAAGGGTTTTATGGATCTTTACCGAGAAGTCAGAAGCCTCGGGAGTTCCGTAACGATAGCCCAGTGCAGCGATCATATCTCCTTCAGCAGTGATCCCTACTCCGGTCCTGCGCCCCTGGATACACTTTTCACGGATCTTTTTCCAGAGTTCCAGTTCAACATTCTTTACTTCCAGCTCTTCAGGATCCGATTGTATCTTCTCCAGGATTGCATCAATTTTTTCCAGTTCGAGATCGATAATATCATCCATGATCCGCTGAGCGTGCCTCACATGCTCTTTGAATAGATCAAAATCGAAGGAAGCATCAGGCTGAAACGGATTTTTTACATACCCGAAAAGATTGATGGCGAGCAATCGACAGCTGTCATAGGGGCAGAGGGGAATCTCTCCGCAGGGGTTGGTTGAAACCGTGGTAAATCCCAGATCGGCATAGCAGTCGGGAATAGACTCTCGGATTACGGTATCCCAGAACAGGATCCCTGGCTCGGCAGAACGCCATGCATTGTGTACGATCTTGTTCCACAGTGCCCGTGAGTCAATTTCCTTACTATAGGTCGGGGTTTCTGCCTCAATGGGATACTTTTGCACAAAAGGTCTGTTTTCCTGAACAGCGCGCATAAAATCATCGGTGATTTTCACTGAAACATTGGCACCAGTTACCTTTCCCTCTTCCAGCTTGGCATTGATAAATCCTTCAGAATCGGGGTGGGTAATGGAAACGCTTAGCATCAATGCACCACGCCTTCCGTCCTGAGCTACTTCACGGGTAGAGTTGGAATAACGCTCCATAAATGGAACCAGTCCGGTAGAGGTGAGAGCACTGTTTTTTACGGGGCTGCCTTTGGGACGGATGTGAGAAAGGTCATGCCCTACTCCTCCACGGCGCTTCATCAGCTGAACCTGCTCCTCATCCACTTTCATTATACCCCCATAGGAGTCGGCGTTGCGGTTACCAATTACAAAGCAATTGGAAAGTGATCCTATCTGAAAAGGATTGCCAATACCTGCCATGGGACTTCCCTGGGGAACGATGTATTTAAAGTTCTTCAACAATCCAAACACCTTTTCCTCACTCATAGGATTGGGATACTTTTTCTCTATGCGTGCAATCTCTCCGGCAATACGACGATGCATATCGTCTGGGGTTAATTCGTAAATATTTCCCTGTGAATCTTTTAATGCATATTTGTTTACCCATACTCCGGCTGCCAGGCTATCTCCCTTAAAATATTTGGTGCTCTTTTCTACAGCTTCATTGTAGGTATACTTCTGTCGGGGTTGCACCCGTGTTTTTTCTTCCTTTTTTTCCGGTTTTTCATCTTTTATTTCCTGATCTCGCAACTTTTCCTGTTGTGTTCGCTTATCCAGAACATCGCTGTAGATATTGCCCTGTGAGCTTTTGGTCTCTTTCTCTGTTATAACTGCCTGAAAGCCTGCACTATTGTCCATATTTTTGGATTTTGTGTTAAATATTTTATTATATGTCGTAATTTTTTCTTGTCCTGAGGAAAACAGGGATGGTGTGCCTAAACAACAAAGCGAAGATAAAAAACAAAACATTATCGGCTATCGGGATATTATTAACAATTGACGAAAGTTATTAACTTTCAAGTTTAATAATTTGATTACCAGATCTTTGCAGAGATCACAATAGGTTTATACGGATGTTTTGTTTAACGTTTCCCGATGTAGTTATTACAAATCAATTTGTTCTTGAACAGATAAAAACAAAACCAAAAACAACTTTTAAAAAACAAGAATTTATTGGTATTTTTATGCTCAACTGCAAAGAGTGACCAAGACCATTTTAATAATCTCCAAATACCTTAGATTATGAACCACAATAAGAGCTATAAGCCAACAACCCTGATTCTTTATGCAGCTTTTTTAATGAATACTATTGTTGCATGCAACGACACCAATGATATAGACGATCTGTTTGACTGGCCTGCAGAGTTTGCTGATGTAAGAGTAGACTTTATTGATTCGGGATCGGCAGAATTTCTTGCGGATCTCACCGGAAACACATCAGAAATAAGGCTTGCCGGGTTTGCATTGTCACAAAACACTGCACCAACCATGCAAGACAACACGGTAGGATTCAGCCCTGAGCCAGGCATTCACGAATACCGTTTTTCAGGACTTCAGGCTGGTCAGACTTATTACATGAGGGCCTATTATACCTACAAGGATTCTGTGTTTTACAGTCCGCAGGTTTCTTTTACCACACCATCTCCGGTTACAGACCATGAGGGAAACAATTACCCGGTAGTGCAAATTGGCAATCAGCTGTGGATGTCAAAAAATCTCATGGTAAAAACCTTTACAAATGGAGAGGGGATCAATGACGGCACCGGTTCTGGCAATTATACTGATCTGGAATCTCCCCGGTTTTATTTTCATTACAACGATGATCCTGGCAATACATCAACCTATGGCAATCTATACACCTGGTATGTAGCAATTGACAACCGTGGAATATGCCCTGCCGGATGGCGGGTTCCTGATATTCAGGACTGGGAAAACCTAACCCTTCATCTCGACCCCCTGGGAACGACCTACCAGGATCTTGTGCCCGGCAATCATGAACTGAGTTCTGTTGCAGGGGGTATGCTGCGCACCACCGGTACCATTGAGCAGGGAAACGGATTGTGGTACCATCCCAATTCAGGTGCAACCAATCAAACAGCTGCACATATAGTACCGTCGGGCTTAAGGGATCCATCAGGAGTTTTTGACGGGCTTGGCTACAATGCAGCCTTCTGGTCATACACCGAATTGAATCTGGATAACGGGATCATGATTTACACTCATTTTTTCAATCCTGGCCTGCATGCCAATTCCTTTTCAAAGAAAACCGGATATGCCATCCGGTGTATGACCAATGCTGACTAAATGTGACAGGTCATTGAGGAATTAATCTTCCGTGTATTCGATGAGAAAAGCCTTGATGAATGCATCCAGATCGCCGTCCATAACAGCCTGCACGTTGGATGTTTCCACGTTGGTGCGCAGATCTTTTACCATCTTATAGGGATGCATAACATAGGATCGGATCTGGCTTCCCCATTCAATCTTCTTTTTGGTGCTTTCAATGGCGTTTAGTTTTTCCCGCTTTTTGCGCAGCTCGATCTCGTAAAGCTGCGACTTGAGCATCATCATTGCTTTTTCGCGGTTTTGTCCCTGGCTTCGGGTTTCCTGGCACTCGATCACGATGCCTGAGGGGGCATGGCGCAGACGCACGGCGGTTTCTACCTTGTTGACATTTTGCCCGCCGGGACCGCTCGAACGGAAGGTATCCCAGGAAATATCTGCCGGATTTATCTCGATAGCAATATTTTCATCAATAACCGGATAGGCATAAACAGAAGCAAAGGAGGTATGCCTTTTATTGGCAGCATCAAATGGTGACAAACGCACCAGGCGATGTACACCATTTTCCCCTTTCAGGTAGCCGTAAGCATAATCCCCCTCAAACTCAATAGAAGCAGACTTGATACCGGCACCATCACCCTCCTGCACATCAAGCACTTTGGCCTTATATCCATGCTTTTCGCCGTACCTCAGGTACATCCTCATGAGCATCTCTGCCCAATCCTGACTCTCGGTACCCCCGGCACCCGAATTGATATTCACGATGGCCGAAAGACGGTCTTCTTCTTTGCCCAGCATTTTCTTAAACTCCAGGTCTTCCAGGTTCTCAATAAGCTTTTTATGCTGCTCCATTACATCTTCTTCACTGGCTTCGCCGGCTTCGTAAAACTCGTAAAGCACTTTCAGATCTTCAAGAGCTGCTAAGCATTCGTCATAAGAATCGGTCCACTTTTTATTATCCCGGATATCCTTCAGGATCTTTTCTGCTTCTTTGGGATCGTTCCAGAAGTCGGGATCTTCTGTTTTTTCCTGTTGTTGCTGGATGTGATTTAACTTTTCGTCCAGGTCAAAGTGACCTCCTCAAGGCTTCAAGCCTTTTATCCAATGTCTTAATGTCTTCTTTGTAGATCATTGTTTTTTAGGGTTTTGATAAGGGTTAATAAATTTGTTTTGCTATTGTTCTTTATGGTTTTGTGGGAGCTGGTCTACCACCTGCAGGGCCAGTTCTGTTTCATACCCTTTACCTACAAGGTATGCAATAGTTTTTTGTTTTCTGTCAAAGGGATCTTTTGCTGTTTTAATTGCGTCCCATTTTTTTTGTGCCTGCCTCAAAAGCGTTTCATAGTAATCTGACTCATCTATTTGCCCTAATGCCTCATCAATCATTTCCTGGTTTATCCCCAGAGACCTTAACCCGGCAGTGATCTTTATCCTGCCCCACTGGTTGTTTGTAAACTTACCCCTGGCATAAGAGCGGGCAAAACGTACATCATCCAGATAACCTTCCTGCATCAGCCATGCCAGCACTTGTGATATCTGATCCTTCCCTGCACCCAACTCCCTGAGTTTTTTCTCTGCTTCAGTGGTGCATCGATCTCTCCAGGCACAAAACCGGGTCATTCGTTTTTTCAGCTCATCGATCCTAACCATTAGTGAAAAAATTAGTTTTTCTTTTATCAGGATTATTGCCTGTTTACGGGGCTATTGACTGGCAATAAAAAAAGATCGGATTATTATAAA
Source organism: Bacteroidales bacterium (assembly GCA_007135645.1). Lineage (GTDB taxonomy): Bacteria > Bacteroidota > Bacteroidia > Bacteroidales > UBA7960 > SKVR01. Next base: position 5,083 of record SLIL01000420.1, on the reverse strand, counting down.
AAAAGGTTTGCGTTTTACCGTTTCCGTTACCGGGATAAAACACAAACCTTTTGTGCTGCGCAGTTACATTTTTATTTCGTCGTCAAGCTTATTGAAAAACCTGTATTCGAGGAAATGATAAGATATAGAAGGCTCAAGCCTGAACCAGGTCTTGTATTTTACAAACCATTTAAGCTTAAGCGAATAAAGTCCTTTGGTGAGATACGAATAAATAAAAGGATGCACCCTCAGGGTAAGATCTTTCTCATTTTGCTCCTGCACCAGGTACCTGAGATTGTTTTCAATTTCATCAATAATTATAATGCTGGGTTTTACTTCACCTGAGCCACCACATGCCGGACATTTTTCCAGGATCTCCACATTGGTTTCGGTGCGTACCCGTTGACGTGTTATCTGGACCAAACCGAACTTGCTGGGGGGAAGGATATTATGTTTTGCACGATCCTTCTTCATCTCTTCTTTCATTTTTTCGAAGAGCTTGCGTCGGTTTCCGGCTTCAACCATGTCGATGAAATCCACCACGATAATACCACCAATATCACGAAGCCTGAGTTGCCTGGCAATTTCGGCAGCCGCTTCAAGGTTAACTTCCAGGGCGTTTGATTCCTGGCTGTTGTCAGCATTGATACGGTGCCCGCTGTTTACATCAATTACATGCAAGGCTTCTGTATGCTCAATGATCAGGTAAGTACCACCTCTTATGGAAACAATTTTACCGAAGGAGCTTTTGATTTGCTTTTCAACTCCCAGGTAGTCAAAGATCGGAACCTTGTTTTTATAATGCTTGAGGATATCTGTTTTACCGGGAGCGATGGTTTTGATGTAATCTTTCATCTCTTCGTACACGCCCTGGTCGTTTACATGCACATGGTTAAACTCCTCAGTAAGCAGGTCGCGCAGGATAGCCGATGTGCGGTTCATTTCTCCCTGGATGATCTTGGGAGGTCTAGCACCTTCAAGCTTGGCAGCAACATTGTACCACTTTTCAACCAATCCCTTAAGGTCAGCATCCAGATCGGCTACTTTTTTGCCCTCGGCAACAGTACGTACGATGATGCCAAAGTTCTTGGGCTTAATGCTTTGCACAAGCCTTTTAAGCCTGATTTTTTCTTCAGAATTTCTGATTTTCTGAGACACCGATACCCTGTCGGAAAAGGGTACCAGAACGAGGTATCTCCCTGCTATGGAGATTTCACTGGTGATGCGGGGACCTTTGGTAGATATAGGCTCTTTGGCAATTTGTACCAATACCGGCTGATTAACACTCAAAACATTGTTGATCTTACCGGTTTTCTCAATCTCTTTCTCCAGGATAAAGTTTTCCATGGCAAGGATTTTTGATTTTCCGGCAATAGCCAGCTTGGTATATTTATTCAGAGAGTTTACCTGTGCCCCCAGGTCAAGGTAATGCAAAAAAGCATCCTTTTCGTATCCCACATCAACAAAGGCGGCATTTAGCCCCGATATGATCTTTTTGACCTTACCAAGGTAAATATCACCTACGGAGAAATTGTTGTTCTTCTTGTCCTTGTGCAACTCAACGAGTTGTTTATCTTCAAGAAGAGCAATTACGATCTCCGACGGATTGGAATCAATAATTAATTCTTTGTTCACAGTCTGCTGTATTTAAATAAGTTAAATGCATTCACCTCTTTCAAAAGGCTGTAGAACATTCCTTTAGTGCAGCAACAATGAAAAGCAGATCATTTATTCGTTCTCCGGCTGTTAACTCATGAAAGCGGGCAATTATTAGCCGGTTTCCATGGCATGTTTGTTACAACCGGCTGCATTATTTGCATTGCAGCTTGCTTAGGACTATTTTACAGCATTGGTTGCCGGTTCAATACTTCTTAAAATATACAAAACCGGCTCCTGATATCCGGCCGGATTAGCCGGTAAGATCAGGGCATTGATGAATGATTGGCAGGATACAGGTTCAGAATTGGGGTTTTAAACAAAATTACATAATGCCTGTGGGCATTATGTAATTTTGTTTGCCTGGTATTCAGGCGATAAAAAAGAAGCTTACTTCTTTTTGTGCCTGTTTTTGCGCAGGCGTTTTTTGCGCTTATGGGTAGCCATCTTGTGCCTTTTTCTTTTCTTTCCGCTGGGCATAATTAATTTTTTAATGGATTATTTTTTAATTGAAATCGTTGAGTAAGGTATTTATTTTACCTTCACTGATTCTTTCACTTCATTAACGAATTCCTTGGCAGGCTTGAATGAAGGAATTGCATGTGCCGGAATAATGATAGTGGTGTTTTTGGAAATATTTCTTCCTGTTTTTTCTGCCCTTTCTTTGATAATAAAGCTACCAAATCCTCTCAGATAAACATTTTCACCTTTTACCAGTGAGTTTTTTACTGTAGTCATAAATGCTTCTACGGTTGCCTGTACGGCTACTTTTTCAACTCCTGTTTTGTTTGCAATCTCATTTACAATTTCTGCTTTAGTCATAGTTATATTTGTTAAGGTTTTATAATTATAACGCTCAAATTTTTTATTCGGGCTGCAAAGATAATTCTTTTCTCATTCAAAGAAAACAAATTATGTAATTTTATACCAAAGAATTATGCTTTTTGTTATTCTGTTTCAGACATATGCATTTATGAACCTATCCTCATCCTTACTAAACTGGTATAAAATAAACAAAAGAGAATTGCCCTGGCGAGATACCGGAAACCCCTATCAGATATGGCTTTCAGAGATTATTTTGCAACAAACCCGCATCGACCAGGGAGTGGGTTATTTTCAGCGAATTTATCAACGATTTCCGGATATTCGTTCTCTTGCATCAGCATCTGAAGATGAGGTACTTTCATTATGGCAGGGATTGGGGTACTATTCACGTGCCCGAAATCTTCATCATACAGCCAAAATTATTTCAGCTGATTATGAAGGGGTATTTCCTTCTGATTACCATGAATTAAAAAAACTTAAAGGTATCGGATCTTATACGGCAGCTGCCATAGCCTCCATTGCTTTCAATATACCGGTGGCAGCCATTGATGGTAATGTATCCAGGGTAATTTCAAGATTGTTTGCCATTGAAACCCCGATAGATATCACCTCAACCCGTAAGATCATCGAAAGCCTTGCAGATGAAATCCTGGATACCCGGCAACCCGGAGATTTCAACCAGGCAATGATGGATCTGGGGTCTATGATCTGCAAACCGACCAACCCCCTCTGCGACCAATGCCCTCTGTTTGACTTTTGCCTTGCCAGGGCAAAAAAAATTGAGCATCTGCTGCCGGTAAAAAGTAAAAAAATAAAACAACGAAAACGCTATCTTCATTTCTTCTTACTAACTTACATGCAGAATGACACCCAGTTTCTTTTCGTGGAAAAAAGAAAAGACAACGATATCTGGAAAAATCTGTATCAGCTTCCCCTTGCCGAAACCGATAGTCCTGAAATACCTGAACAACTGCCCCTTCCTAAAGAAGCTATCAGTTTGTTGAAAAGCAAAGGCTTTCATCCGGAGATAGCCGGCAAACCGGCAACTTACAAACATCAGCTCAGCCATCAAATTCTGGAGGCATCTTTTTACAAGATAATCCTGCCTCAGGAATATTGTTTTATCTTTGAGCAGTATTTTAAAAAAGTATCGCTGGAAGAATTTGAAAATATGGGAAAACCGGTTTTGATCAGCAGATACATTGCCGGGCATATAACAGGACTATCTGAAACAAACCAATAAATACCCCTTAAACAGCCTGATTACCTTTAAAACACAGCGATTTCAAAACAAAGAGATGTTTTTGTGCTTTTTGTCTTAATTTTTATTTGTTTTTTTGGCAGATTATTTCTAAATTTAGTATAATTAAATTTTTTTCAACTAAATCACAAAGCTATGTCTGGTGTAAACAAAGTAATTTTGATCGGTAACCTGGGGAAGGACCCTGAAGTTAGAAGTTTGGAGGGAGGTGCAAAAGTTGCTTCTTTTTCACTTGCCACCAATGAAGTTTTTAAAGGTAAGGACGGAAACAAAGTAGAACAAACCGAATGGCACAACATCGTTGTCTGGAGAGGACTGGCAGAACTGGCAGAAAAATATCTGAGGAAAGGCAGCCAGATTTATCTCGAAGGAAAGATCAAAACCCGTTCATGGGATGACAAGGAAGGAAACAAACGTTACACCACGGAGATTGTGGGCGATAACATGACTTTTTTGGGCAAACCCATGAGCGATTCTCAAAATAATCCGCCAACTCTTTCATCAGACGATGCCCCCCCGGAAGTTGAAGAGGACGGAGATCTTCCGTTCTGAATTAAACTGAAACTTCTGAAGCAAACAGCATCTGTTATCAGGAATTATGAAAGCACCAGGGTTAAAGTTATCAAACCCCGGTGCTTTTTTCATATGCTATTTTATTGTCAATTATTACTCTTTCATCTCCTGCGCAATCTGAAAACCAAATGTGCAGGTAAATCCTTGTCTGCCAACAATATCCTAATTATCCTGCCCGACATCTGCCACATTGTTGTCGCTAAATGTGTTGTTTTCCATAACAGGATCACCCCATGCACCCTGGAACCTGTTCATATAAACACCATAACGCAGTGAGTTGTGAATATGGCTGTTCCTGATAACAGGGTTTCCTTCCCCGCATGGATCAACAATGATATTGGCCTTATAGGTGCTTGTGGGTCCGGCATACCCAATATCGCAATACTCAAGCAGTGACCCCCCCAAAGCAAATCGTGAAAACCGGATTCCCTGCCAGTCTCCTTTTTGCGGTACCGGACTTGCAGAAGTAAATATAATGGACTGCGCTTCTGTACCCTGGGCAACAAGGCGTCCGTGCGTGTTGTTGTAACCAACTTCAATGTGTTTTCCGCTGATGAATTTAAGAACAACACCGGGTTGTATTGTCAGGGTTGCATTTTCATAGATTCTCATCACATCTTCCACAATATAGGGAGCCGTTTGTGGTTTCCACAAGGCATCCTGCATGATGCTTATTGCGTTGGCAGCATACCCGCTCACCCTGATACCTGCGTTATCGGGCACTTCAAACATATTTCCCTCTCCCAGGGTTTGCAGCACCTGCCCCCTTATAAGCATCGCATCGCCATT
>SLIL01000197.1 GCA_007135645.1 Bacteroidales bacterium | reverse complement strand
TCCTGTTACTTTTCCATTTGGCTGTTATTCCTGTAAAAGGGCAATTTTATTCAGCCGGTGAGGATCCCGCATCAGTGCGATGGCTTCAGATCAACACCGAAAACTTCCAGGTGATCTTTCCTGAAGGGTATGAAAGCCAGGGCAAATATATAACTGATTTGCTGGAATGGTCTTATCAGAACGCAGGCAAGAGCCTGGAACATCAACCCCGTAAAGTATCGGTCATTGTGCACAACAGAACCATTGTTTCCAATGGTTTTGTGTCATGGGCTCCCCGGCGCATTGAACTGTATACCAATCCTCCGGCCAACAATGATTTTCATGACTGGATGGAAAGACTCGTGATACATGAATTCAGGCATGTGGTGCAGATTGACAAACTTAACCAGGGACTTACCCGATTGCTGGGAATCCTGTTTGGAGAGATGGGTACAGGTGCGGTAGTGGGCCATATGCCTCTGTGGTTCCTGGAAGGGGATGCAGTGGTAATGGAAACTGCTCTCACCAATGCAGGCCGGGGCCGCTTACCCCGCTTTGAGCAAGGCCTGAGGGCGCAAGTGCTTACCAGGGGTGCTTATTCTTTTGATAAAGCAGTTTTTGGCTCCTATAAAGATCATGTGCCAAACTATTACGAACTGGGCTACCAGCTGGTTGCCGCAGCAAGAGTTGAGCATGGTGCCGATGCATGGAGCGAGGTAGTGGATAACGTGGGGCGCCGTCCATGGGGTTTATTCCCATTTTCCACCCAAATGAACAGATCTTTTGGCCGTGGACAAACCCGTCATTACAACCGGACTTTCAGACGCCTGCAATCAAAATGGACTGATCAGATGAGTAACCACTCATACAGTCCTTCAATGATTATCAGTCCTTCCAACCGGCTTTTTACCAACTATTCGCATCCCCACTGGGTTGATGAAAATAACATTATCGCCCTGAAAACCGGGTTGAAAGACATCCCCAGGATTGTGATGATGGATAAACACGGTAATGAAGAGGTGTTGCACTATCCCGGAACCTTGTTTCCAAATTCTTTCCACTATTCAAACGGGGTTATTGCATGGAGCGAATACAAGCCTGATCCCAGGTGGGAACATCGCAACTATGCCAATATCATGTTGCTGGACATTTATACAAGAACCCTTACGCAGCTTACTTCTAAAGGAAGGTACTTCTCCCCTGCCCTCGCTCCTGACGGAGAAAGAGTTGCAGCTGTGCAAACAGAAAAAAACGGGAACTACCGGTTAGTGATCCTTGAAGCCAGCACTGGAGCCGTTCTGAAGGAATTTGAAGCCGGAGAGAACAATTTTATCATGCATCCTGCCTGGCACAATAGCGGAAACAAAATTGCAGTGATTGCCCTTGACGAACATGGAAAGCGAATGGAACTGATTGATTTGACCACCGGGGAGTCTCATATCTTATTCAGGGCGGAACAAGCCGATATTTCCTCTCCGGTATTCTGGGGTGAAGATATTGTATTCAATGGCACCTGGTCAGGTATTGACAATATTTATCGCTTCGACATGAGCAATGGCGAAATTACCCAGATTGTCTCTTCAACTTTTGGAGCTGTAAATGCTTCACCAAATGATTCAAACGACAAAATTGCTTTTTCTGATTATACGGCAAACGGATACACAGTCAACATTTTATCCGGAGATCAGCTGACTGACATTCCCCTGAGTGAGATCACCGATCATTCGGTAGGTTTTCATAAAACCCTGAGTCAGCAGGAAAATGCAGTAATCGGCCCACAAACCGTTGAACGGGGAACCTACGACATCAAACCATACAGAAGACTGCCTAATCTTTTTCATTTGCATAGCTGGTTTCCTGCTCATTTAAACATTGACAATATGGATGTGGATCCGGGGGCCTCATTGCTCTTTCAGAATAAATTAAGCACGTCCTTTGCTCAACTGGGGTACCGCTGGGATTTAAACGAAGAAACCGGCAGATACAGCATATCTTATAATTATCGTGGATGGTACCCGGTACTTGGAATTAGCGCCGAAACAGGCGAAAGACGGCTTTATTATTCAATCGATGAGGAGCCATACAACTTTTTATGGCAGGAAAGTAACCTAAATGTATCTCTTTCTGTTCCTCTTCGATTTCATCACAATGAGTATTTTTCAGGGATTACCCCACTCATAAGGGCAGGGATCAGTAATGCCAGCAGCAGCAGAAATACTCCTGATTCGATTTTTGTGGGCAACAATAATTATTACAATTTTGCCTCTACAACATTTTTTACCCAGGATTACAGAATACTGGCATACAGACAAAGAAGAAGCGTTGCAAGGGATCTGCTGCCCCGCGACGGACAGATCATCGAGGTGCAATACAGGCATACTCCTTTCGGGGAATACGATATGGGCCATATCCTTGCTTTAAGGGGTATTATTTACTCTCCAGGATTATTCAGGCATCATGGAATAAGGCTAACTGCCTCGCATCAACAGAAAAAGCAGGGAGAAAATACCAGAGATGCTGAAACTATTGCCATTTTCTACAATTTTGGAAACCTCATTAACTATCCAAGAGGAATCACCGGGCAAAACCACCGCAGATTAACCAATTTCGCGGCTGATTATCATCTGCCCCTTCTGTATCCGGATCTGAGCGTTCCCTACCTGTTGTACCTGAAACGATTGAGAGGATATGTATTTTCCGATCTGGCCTATGCTGATCCTTTTGAGGAAGATCCAAACACAGCAGTACATACAGAAACTTTTTATTCTTATGGCGTGGGCTTCCTTGCTGATTTTCATCTATTCAGATTCCTGGCCCCCATTTCTGCAGGTTTGCAGGTTTCACTTCCCAATGGTGGAGAGCCTGTTTTTCAAACACTTTTCAGCATCAGTCTCTAACCTGAATTTAAAGAATGAATTACCTGTAATGACTAAGCTACAGGCTAATAACTCTTGCTACGGTTCAGGTTTCCTACAATAAATAAAAACAGGAAAACAACCAGGAAAAAACTACCGTACAGAATGTGATGAAAAACCTGCCAGGTTCGAACAAAGTGAGTCATGGAGACAGCCAGGAAAAATGAAACCAGGGATA
>SLIL01000471.1 GCA_007135645.1 Bacteroidales bacterium | reverse complement strand
TGTTTTGATATTTTTACAGAAGTAAAAGTGCAATCACCGGTAATATTTACCACTGCCTACCAGGAATATGCCATCAGGGCTTTTAAGGTAAACAGTATCGATTACCTGCTCAAACCCATCGACTTTGCCGGGCTTAAGGATGCCATGGAAAAGTATCACCAGCTCTACAGCTCAAAGAGTGAGGTTGCAGTCATTCATCCCTCTGTGATCGAAAGTGTAAAAAAGATGCTGCAAAAACCTTATAAAAACCGCTTTGTTATAAAAGTGGGCGAGCACCTGCGCTCCGTTTCTACTAATGATATTATTTGCTTTTTCAGCCAGGAAAAAACCACCCATATCTACACCATCGACCACCGGATCCTTATTATCGATTATTCGCTCGACCATTTAATGCAACTCATTGACCCGGAAAAATTTTTCCGCATCAACAGAAAAAATATCGTGAACCGGGATGCTATTTCCGATATTGTGGTCTGGTCCAAAACAAGACTTAAGCTCAAACTCAAGGCTGAGCTGGATGAATCGCCTGTAGTTAGTCGCGATAAGGTAAACCAGTTCAAGGAGTGGCTCGATAGGTAACACTTTCCCATGCTTGCATAAAATCTTCCTTTTTCAGGGGTTTGGTTATGTATTCATCCAGGCCCATATTCATATACTTTTCCCGATCTCCTTCAAAGGCATTGGCACTAAGGCCAATAATCGGAGGTAAGCTTTTATGGGTTTCCCTGAGTTTTCTGGTTGCTGTAATGCCGTCCATAACAGGCATTTGAATGTCCATCAATATCAAGTCATATTTTCCGGGATGAAATTTTTCAAGGGCTATTGCTCCATTTTCGGCCAGATCAACACTATGGCTGAAGGAGGTAAGCAATAATTTCATTACTTTCTGATTGACGATCTTATCTTCAACAAGAAGTATCCTTAGCTTTTTGGGCTGGGTTTGTTGGGCTCTCTGGGGAGAAATTATCTCTGTGTTGTCATTGTCGATACATTCGGCCTTAAAAGTAAACCAGAATGTGCTTCCTTTTCCATATTGGCTTTGCAAACCAATTTCTCCCCCATGCAGTATTGCCAGTTCCTTGCAAATGGTAAGCCCCAAACCTGTTCCTTCATATTCTCGGTAATCGCTTTGATGGATCTGAGCAAAGGGTTCAAATAGACCTTCCTGCTTTTCTTCCACTATACCCAAACCAGTATCGGTAATTGAGATTTTAATGATTAATTGTTTAGGGTCACTTTTATCAGCAATCTTTTCGGCTTTAAATGCTATAATCCCCTCTGGAGTGAACTTTATTCCGTTGGAAATCAGGTTGCTGATTATCTGTGTGATACGGTTTTTATCCGCACAGATATTTTCAGGGATGTCGGGGTCGATATAACTTTCAAAAACAAGTTTGTTTGATGCCAGGCTCTGAAACAAAGTTTGGGCCTGGTTTTTTAAATCTTCAAAAGAGAATAGTATATTTTTGAGATGCAGCCTGCCAGCCTCAATTCTGGAGTAATCCAATACCTGGTTGATGATCTCTCTGAGGTTCTCACTGGAATGTTTGAGTATGTTGATGTATTCTTTTTGTTCTGCAGAAAGCGGAGTTTGCCCCATAATATCAATTATACCCATTACACCGGTAAGAGGGGTGCGTATTTCATGGCTCATGTTGGCCAGAAAATTTTGCTTGAAGCGGATGATATCTCCCTGCTGTTGAATTTTTTCAAGTCTGGCTTCCAATTCTGTTTGTGAAGAAGCAAGTAATTGGTTTTTGCGTACTATTTCTTCATTGGAAGCCGTAAGTTCCTTGTTGATTGTTTGCAGCTCTTTGGTTTTCAAGCTTATCAGGTATCGTAGAGTACCTGAAAGTGCAAGAAGAATGAAGATAACAGAACCAATAAGGATAATGATCCACCTGTGTTCATGCAAAAAGTCAGGGAAGTTTTTTTCTTCATAAACGCCCAGCCATTTGTCATGAATCTGATCATACTGTTCACTTGCCTTAAGGATATGCAGTCCTGCATTCAGGATGTAAAGCAAATCTTCATTTTCTTTTCTTACTGCCATACAGTAATCTTTGGGAAGAAAACTCAATCCGGCAGGTTTAACATTTTGAAAATTATTATTTCTGATGCTGTAAAGACCCGGAAGCTTAAGAACTACGGCATAATCATAAACACCATCTTCTAACAGGGTGAGGGCATCTTTTACGCTGGAAACTTCAATGAGGTGAATTTCCGGGTCGAGCTCTGAAAGAAGTTCTTCATAAATGTCGGCAGTTTGCACCACCACTTGTTTCCCCTTTAAATCATCCAGGCTGTTAACGGTGATGTTTTTTGCTGTAAAAACATCGCCACTACTTACACTGTGCCGGGATGAAAATCCGTATCGAAGAGCTCTTTCTGCAGAATAAAACAATCCTGATATAGCATCTATTTCCCCCTTTCTCAGTGCTTCCCGAACCACTTCCCAGTCGTCTTGCCGTATGACCACTTCAAGCCCCATCTCTTTGCCTACTGCTTTGGCAATATCGATATTGAACCCGGCGGGTTGACCCTTGTCATCTACAAAGCTGTAGGGAGGATAGTTGATATCGTCTCCGATTACAATTACACCCGTTTGATAAAGCTTTTCTATGGATTGAGATGTTTGGGTAGATCCCGTTTGAATCAGGATGCAAAACAAAAGTGCCAGAAGGATTGATCGGGGAATTTTAAGAACAATGTTATTAAATTGCATGGGAAGCTGATTGTTTTTTATGTTGGAAGGTAAATGTACAACAAAATAATCATGACGATTGTCGGTGTAACCCTGATTTTTACTATCACTAAAAATATTTCTTCCCGCTCCTGCATACAAGGAAACATTTAAGATAAGTTTGATCGGTTTTCCAGCCAACATGCGGGTTTTACCCTGAAATATCCAAAGCCCGATTGAGTTAACGAAGGAAAGACCTGACAGAGTTCTTCCATGCCTTCTTAACTATAAAATGACCAGAATATTAGCTGATGTTTGTTCCTTTTAATTTGCAGTAGCCTTCTTGTTTGTGCTCACCAAAACAATGCCAATCACAAAAAATATTGAACTTACTA
>SLIL01000177.1 GCA_007135645.1 Bacteroidales bacterium | reverse complement strand
GTTACCGTTAACTACAGCCTGGCCAACTCACTGGACAAGCAACCCCTCAATGATACCACCGCCATTGGACAAACCGGTACCGACGGCTACCGTTCTGACTTTTTCTCCATTGGCGACGAACGGTATTTCAGGGATTTTAACGTTGAAATCGGACGAAGAATAAACCGTAACCTCAGGGGCAGTGTTACCTATATGAACCTGTTTTATAATCAGAATGTAATAGAGGGTTATCAAGATAAAGAGAATGTAAGGGCCCATATCTTTGTGGCCGATTTCACCTATCGCCTGCCCCAGAGACGATCATTGCGGGTTGAGATGCAGCATCTTGCTACCCGCCAGGATAAAGGAGACTGGGCCATGGCACTGGCTGAGTTCAACTTCTCTCCCCGGTGGTTTGTGGCCCTTTCCAATCAATACAACTATGGCAATGATGACCCGGACATGCGCCAGCACTATTATACCCTTGGAGCAGGATACAACAGAAATGCCAACCGTTTCAGCCTTTCCTGGGGCCGTCAGCGCGAGGGGATCATCTGTGTGGGTGGTGTGTGCAGGGTTGTGCCCGCTTCATCAGGCGTAATGCTTAATGTTACCAGTAGTTTTTAATTCAATCCTTTTGTTATGAAGTTTTTTAAAATATTCAACTTACTGCTTCCCCTTTTCCTTTTGGTTTCACTGGTGTCTTGTGATAAAATTGAACCCCCTTATATGGTTGGTGGACAGCAGGATAATAACGGAAGCGAAGAGGTGGTGCGCAAGTTCCTTCTGGAGGAATTTACCGGTCACCGGTGTGTGAATTGTCCCCAGGGAAGCCAGGTGGCAAAAACGCTGAAAGAATTCTATGGTGACAGGTTGATCATTGTATCGGTGCATGCGGGCTTTTTTGCCAATCCACTGGGAAGTACCTTTAATTATGATTTCCGCACCCCTGAAGGCAATGAGATCAACTCCCATTTCGGGGTGATGCAAAACCCCATTGGAATGGTTAACCGGCAGGAGTTTGAAGGGTCCCTGTTGCTGGGCCCCGGGTTGTGGGGTTCGGCCATGGCCATTGCCGCTGAAACCGAACCTGATTTTTCTCTTCAACTCAGTGTAAGCAGTGCCTCAGGATCGGGTAATTATCTTTTGAATGCAAAGGTTGAAGGACTTAACAACCTGGAGCTGGAGCATTACCTGGTGGCAGTGGTCATCGAAAATGGTATCATCAAGCCCCAGGCCATCAATGATCCCGACTATCCCGAAGGGTATATTGCCGAATACGAGCATAATTTCGTATTACGCAAAGGAATTACCAGCATCTGGGGTGATAAACTCCGCGACGGAGGTATTGAACAGGGCGAAGTGTTTGAAAGGGATTATACCTTTTCCATGGATGCACAATGGGTTGCTGCCAACTCCTATATAGTTGCCTATGTGATGAACCAGAACATGGAAGTGCTGCAGGCAGAACAGATCAGGGTCGAGTAAGAGAACTATTTGCTCTGGAAATCAAGGGATTCAAGTACTTTGTTGAAATCCTCCACGTTGAGGGGTTTGTTCAGGAAATCATCCATCCCCTGCTTCATATAATTTTCGCGGGCACCTTCAAAGGAATTGGCACTCAATCCCACGATGGGGGGAGGGTTGGAATATTTTTCCCTGATCTTGCGGGTAGCCGTCAGGCCATCCATTACCGGCATTTGAATATCCATAAGGATCAGGTCAAAATCTGTTATGTTGTAGTTCTGCAATGCCTCCTGTCCGTTGCTGGCAAGGCTTACAGAGTGTCCAAGAGAGCTCAGTGTCAGTTTTACAAGCTTTTGGGCAAGCAATTTGTCTTCCACGAAAAGGATACGCAAGCCAGTGATTTTTTTTTGCATTTCCTCAGCAATATCATTTCCCGACAGGGTTGGAGAAAGTGCTTTAATAGTGAACCCGAAAGTTGAACCTTTTCCTTCCTGGCTGGTAACCCCAATGGTTCCCCCATGCAGTTCAACCACTTCCTTGCTCAGTGCAAGACCAAGACCCATGCCCCGGTACTTTTCCGTTTCGATATGTTGTACCTGCGAAAAGGGCAGAAACAATAACTTTTGTTGTGCCTCACTGATCCCGATCCCGGTATCTGCCACTTCAAACCTCAGCATGATCTCGTTATCCTGAAGATCGTCACATTCCTCTTCTCTTATGCTTATACCAACATGGCCTTTCTCGGTAAATTTCACCGCATTCATCAACAGATTATTCAGCACCTGGCAAACGCGTTTTTTATCAAAGATCAGCTTTTCGGGGAGGCTTTCTTCAATATGATCGGTGATCCCTATGGGTTTCGAGTTGATCCCCATAAAAAACTCAAGTGACTGGTCAATACAATCCCGAAGAGAGTATCTGTCAGGTTTAAGCTGAGCTTTTCCCGATTCCAGATCAGAATAGTCCAGTACCTGGTCAATGATAAAGGCCAGGTTATCTGCCGACTGGGAAAGCAGGTTAATGTATCCTTTTTGTTGCTCATCCTTCAAAGAACGATCCAGCTCCTTTGCAATACCCATGATACCGGAAAGAGGAGTTCTCATCTCATGGCTCAGGCTGGCCAGAAAGTTTTGCTTAAACTTGAGTGTTTTGTTGGAAACCTCCATCTCTTTTTGCAGCCGCTCTTTTTCTATCCGGTCAGTAATGTCATATCCTACAGACTGAATCTCATCAATATCTCCTTCAGCGTTCAGGATAGAATAGTCTGTCCATGCATGCCATTTGAGGATCCCTTTACTATCGAAAGATTCCTTTTCGTAAACATAGGGCTGACTTTTATTCTCCAGAAGGGCTTGTATGCGAACCATGGATTCTTCTCGCCGGACTGCCGGGATCACATCAATCCACTTGCTCCCGATGAGATCTTTCTGCTTCAATCCTGTAAAGTCGGCATAGGCCTTATTTGCAAAAGTAATGGTGGTGTCGGGTTTATAGCGACATATCAATTCTCGTTGGGATTGCAAGACTGACTGCAGCATCTGCTGGCTCTTAAGAATTTGTTCTTCGGCAATTTTGCGGGCGGTGATATTGCGAACAACACTATGGATATGCATGGGGATGCCTTTGCTGTCCCTGATAAGCTCGGCATTGATCTCCACATTTATTATTTTACCTTCTTTTGTCCGGAAACGCCTTTCATAAGCAGGAACAATTTCTCCATTCAGAATTCTTTGCATTACATTATGGCTGAGGCCAGGTTCGGCAGAAAGTTCGTTGGCCGATAGGTTTTTCAATTCTTCTTCTGTATATCCCGTCATCTCAGTGGCCCGATTATTTGCGGCAATGCACTTTCCGGTAAGATCAAGCCAGAATACTGCATCATGCCGTTGATTGAACAAGGATCTGAAGCGCAGTTCACTGGTGCGCAATTCTTCTTCCTGCCTGATGCGCGAGGTTATATCGCGTGCCGCTGCATAGATCCGCTTGCCGCGGGGATAAGACTGCCATTCAAAATACCGGTATGCCCCATCTTTACACCGGTAACGATTAATGAAATTGAATACTTTTTCATGGGCTGAGAGCCTGGCAATAGCATCCAGAGTTGATTGCATATCTTCAGGATGAACAAAATCCAGGAATTTTCTTTTATATAGCTCCTTTGTAGAATAACCAAGGATATCAGACCAACTGTTGTTGATTTTAATAAAATTTCCTTCGGTATCAGCAATACAAAGCAGATCAAGGTTCAATGAGAAAAAATCTTCCAGTTCCTGTTCTGCCCTGTACTTTTCAAACAGCAGTGCGGTTTGACCTGCAAAAAGCTCCACAAGACCCTCATTAACAAGGTGCTCGCCTTTGGGCATAAAAATGGTGAAATCTCCCAGCACCATTTCTTCTTTCATTATTTTTACTACAACGACCTCTCCAATATCAAAAGTTTTTTCGATAAGGCTGCTGACCTTTGGGGCAATGACCTCTCCGGTCAGATCCGATAACCGGTTAAACCGGGCAAGCACTTTTCCTTCCAGTTTTTCTTCGCGATCCGGATCAAACGCCCATTTCTTTCCCGTAACCGGAAAACCAAGAATTGTAGCTGCTTTTTTCAATTGGGATTTCACCCCTGAAATGGCAACAGTGGAGAAATCTTTTTCGTACTCCCCGAAAATATTCATTGCAACATACCTGGCATTACAGATCTGTAGCAGACCATCACATAGTTTTTGATAAGGGAGCTGGTTATCTTTTTCTCTGTGGAGAAAATACCGGGTAGTCTCGGCAATGAGTTTTTCCTTGCTGATATCGGTAAACATGACCGAGAAATACCCTTTTTCTGTGGAGGTTACCTCGCCCCGGTACCACCGCTTTAAGGAATCTACATATTGCTCAAACGTTTTACTTTCTCCGGTGAGGGCAACCTGACCGAAAAAGGAGATCCAGTCAAAGGAATTGTTTACTAATTCAGGCAATGCTTCAGTAGCACGTTTGTTGATGATCCGGGAAGCCTTCAGTCCCGTCATCCGCTCGTAAGCTTCATTGACCTCCAGAAAAACATAATCCACAGGGTTACCCTGCTCATCCGTGATCACCTTGTGCCATGCAAAGGCGAAAGGAGCTTTTTTTAGCAGATTATCAGGATTGTGGGTGGAAGTCATAGATTTAAAAAAACTTAAATATACTCCAGGGTAAATGGATTAACCGACTAATCCAGGGTAAATTCCCTCTGTGATGTTTCCCTGGTAAAAAAACCGGCTAAAAATAAGCATGTTTAACCTAATGATTTTACGTGAAACACGGTTTTTTTAAAAAAACCCATAGTAAATACCCCTATTTTGGTGTATTTTCCCGGATGACTTTATCTTTGCTTTTGAAACCGGACTCAATATTGTTTGATGATGGTTTGAGCAGTTTGGATAAAGAAAACAAAAGCACAAGGATATGAAAGAATGGCTATCGCGTATCGGATTGGAAAAATACCTTCCTCTTTTTGAAGAAAATGAGATCACGCCTGATGATCTGCCCGACATTACCAACGACGACCTCAAAGACATAGGGATCACCTCCCTTCCTCACCGCAAACAGATCCTTAAGGCCATTGAGGAAGGGCAGGGCCCGCAACTGGACGAGTCTGAGGCACTGATCATTGAAAAATACCCTTATCTGCTGGCATATCCCTTTGACGAGATGCTCAGGCAAGACAATCCGTTCCTGAAAATACAGCTGCTCAAAGATGTATTTTTAAACGTACTTAAATATCTCGGTTTGATCACCGCAACAGAATACCTTCGTTCTGACTTCAGGAGCCGCACCATTAATCAACTGTTCCGCGAAAAGCTATACCAGCCGCAGTTCGGCCACTGGAACCATTTCATTCGCGAAACACTGGTTTTTTTGAATGAGCAAAACCATTCTTTCCTTGTGCCTGAGTTATCAGAAGCCTATTATGCTCTTGAAGTACAGAAAAAAGCACCCCGCTATTCCCTGGAGATTCAATATACCGATGATTTTGGCGAGATTCAGACCGTGAAGCAGGATGTAACGGCCATAAGCGGGCTCATCAATTTCCGAAACAGGTATATCGGGCACAGTGTTACCCTATCCGATCATAAAAGCAACGAGGTATTCGAAACCTACTTCCCAATCCTGAAGGATCTTCTCCGGGCTATCGATTTTTGTGTTAAATACCCCATGATCAAGTTTAACGAGGGGCAAAGCTGGTTGCTTCATGGGTGTACCATCAAACCTACTGAAAACATCATTGAGGCTCCGGGTGAGCACCAGTCGCTCTGGTTGCAGATCAGTGAGGAAAAACAAATGCCGCTGATCCCATTCCTGATCCTGCCCAAAAAATACATCGCCGGGGTACTGGATAATGTGGAGATGTTTGTTTATGAACAATTTACCGGCAAGCGGATCGTCTATTTCAGCCCGGAAAAGGAAAAAGGGGAAACTGCCGGGGAGGTGGTGCGGATCCTCAATGAGATGCTCGAGATGAAAAGCCGTGAAGTACCGGTATCCATCTCCGATATTTCATTTGAAAAACTAAAGGCTGTTTTTGCCGAAACATCAGAAAACCATATCAACGACCTCACCAGGGAAAGAAAAGTGGTGGAAGGGATCTACCAACCCAGGGAAGAGAACGAGCTCAACCTGCGGAATTTTGTCAAAGGCAGGCAACCCGTTTATTTTCTGGCTGCCGAGGCAGGCTCAGGAAAAACCAACCTGCTTGCCGAAATGTACAGGCAGTTTGGTCAGCAGATGCAACATACCTCGCTTTTGATCAGGGCCATACGAATGCAGAGTAGCCAGCTTGAATCGGAGCTTAAGCATATTCTGAATATCATCCCGGATGATGATCTTGCAGCAAGCAATTTGTTGAAAACAGATCCTGAAAACCCCATCGTGATACTCATTGACGGGATGAATGAACACACCGAGCCTGAGGTACTCCTGGAAAGCACAATGCAGTTTGTGAAAAAAGCAAACAATCCCGGTCTTAAAGTCGTGATTTCATGGCGCATCAATTCTCCCGATGATTATCCCAGGCTCGACAACCACTATGAGCCTTTGCTATATAACGGTGGGCAGCGCGAGGTGGCAGCCGACAGCCAGGTCAATATCCTGATGACCTATGCCGGATTGCTGCAACCCCTCAACCGCATTGAACTGGGCAAGGCATGGGAGTTTTACGCAAAGCACAAATCCAAACAGTTTAAACCCCGTTTTGCCCTCGAAGATCTTGAGCTTCGCAACCGCGAATTCAGCAAGCAGTTGTCCAACCCGTTGCTGTTGAGGATCTTTATGGAACTCTTTTCCAACAAACCTTTACCCAAAACCCAGCAGGCACTGCACATATGGAACAACTGGTACAGGCAGCTGGAAGAGCAGGTGCCGGGAGCGCAGCAGATCCTGGAGCAAATTGCGCTGGAAATGATGAAGCAAGCCAAAACAGTTCTCGACATCGACACCCTGTACGACCATCCTTTACTGGGCCAGCAGTTAAGAGACCTTAGTATCGACAATCCTTACCAGAAACTCATCATCAGGGGGGTGTTATCCCAGTATTTCAAGGGCGGGTTCCCTGTTTTGTCGTTTACCATTGAGGCGGCCTATCACTATGTGCTCTCGCGCATTATACAGAAGGATCCAAACATAAAAAGGGGTACTCATCTTATTGATGCAATGGAAAAGCATGCATCCCTGAAAGGGATCCGCGAAGCTGTGGGCGAATGCCTGCTGGAAGATGTGGCAAACAATCAATATCAAAGGCTTAAGGAGATCATTTCCATTTCTGACGATCATAAAGATGTAACAGCCAAACCCCTGGCCATGGCATTTATGGCCGGCCCTGCAAATATGCTGGTGAATGACCTTATGGCAGCTTCTCCCCTGAATGCCCTGGAGGCTATCCTGGAGGCAGACTTTGTGCTGGAAAAAAACATCGAAGAGCTCAAACGCCTAGAGGTGTCCAGTGCCATGACAGAGGAGATCAGAAAGATCAATCCGGGAGACCAGCTGCTGAGCCGCGTGCTGGAGCGCCATGAAGCTATTAAATATATGTCAGGGTATTACCAGGACTCCCTCGATCTTTCTTTTGAGATCCTGAAACTCAGGGAGAAATTTCTTCAGCCCGATGATCCGCTTTTGGCAGCCTCCTACAACAAGATCAGTATCAGCTACCGCAAGCTGAAGAATCTGGATGATTCCCTGACCTATGCATTAAAGGCCCGCGAGATCAGGGAAAAGATCCTTCCGGACGACCATATGGATCTTGCCCTATCTTACGACAACCTGGCCAAGGTGTATGAAAAGAGGAGAGAGTTCAGTAAGTCACTCGACATTGCCAACCGGTTGATAGCTATTTATGAAAAAAAGCTTCATCCTTTCCATCCTTTGCTTTCCAGGGTGCTGAATGATACTGCTATTACTTATCGTGAAAACGGCGAAAAGGAAAAATCCATGCAAACCAGTTTCAGGGCCATTGATATTGCCGAAAAGTCCCTTGACCCCAACCACTATCAAAGGGCCTATTGTTTCTGGACCCTTTCGGAAACCTATTTCAAGTTTGGGGAGTATAAAAATGCATTGGATTACATGAAGCGAAACTTTGAAATATTGCTGAAGAACTTTCCTCCCGAACATCCCAACTGCAGGCTGGCAGCAGAAACCGTAGCAATGATGGAGGCCAGGGTGAAGGAGGAGGAAGAAAAAGAGAATTAACCCATTGCCAATGATTTTTACAGAAACAGATCTAAATGAGCGGATTTTTATTTGAACAGATCATTTTCGGCCCTATCAGGAGCCGCAGGCTTGGTATTTCGCTGGGAGTGAACCTGCTCCCTACGGCGTGCAAGCATTGTACTTTTAATTGCGTTTATTGCGAATGCGGCTGGACCAAAGCCCATGAAGTGGAGCCAGGTTTTCCGGGTGCAGGGATCATCAGGGAAGCCCTGGAAGAAAAGCTGGCTTCCATGCAAAAAAAGAACACCCTGCTTGACTCCATAACTTTTGCCGGGAATGGCGAGCCTACTATACATCCAGAATTTCCCCGGATTGTTGATGATGTGGTAGAACTACGGAACAACTACTTCCCCGATGCAAGGGTTTCAGTTCTTACCAATGCAAGCAGAGCGGGCGATCCGCAGATTGCAAAAGCATTGCTGAAAACCGACAACCCCATCCTGAAACTGGATGCCGGAACACAGGAAATGTTTGAGAAGCTTAATAACCCCAGGATCCCCGTTTCGCTTGATGATGTACTTAAATCCCTTGAGGTATTCAGGGGAAAAGGGGTAATACAGACCCTTTTCGTGAAAGGTACGCATAAAGGGGAGGTGATTGACAATACCACGGAAGAGGAAGTATCGCAATGGCTCAAACACATTGAAAGATTAAAACCGCGCCTGGTGATGATCTACCCCATTGCACGAAGCACTCCCGAAGAAAACCTTGAAGTGGTTCCTTTTGAGGTGCTTAATGAAATAGCATGGAGAGTGGAAAAACTGGGAATTGAAACCGAGGTCTTTTGATGACCGGGTTATGATGCATTGAACTTTAAAATCTGCAGAGGTGTTTTCCTTGTGTTTAAATTATTTGTGTAACGTAGAAAAACAACCTATCATGTGGAAAGAAGAAAACAATCAGTTGGTACGCCAGTTTGAATTCAAGGATTTTATTGCGGCTTTTTCATTCATGGCACGTGTAGCCATGGTGGCTGAGAAAATGAACCACCATCCCCTCTGGACCAATGTTTACAACCGGGTAGAGATCCGGCTGTCAACACATGACGCGGGGGATGTGGTTACCGATAAAGACCGTAAGCTTGCAGAGAAAATTGACCAGCTGGTTTAAACCGGCTCGTACTTCCTGAATTGGCCAGGTGTGCTTTTTTCACATCAGGATAATTTGCTGTTTTGCGTCTTATGCACCATGGCCACCAGCTCATTTACCGTTGAAAGCCGCTCTTCCAGCCCATTCTCCAGGCGAATATCAAAATGGTCTTCTACATTGTAAAGAAGCCAGTTGAGTTCGTATTTGGAAAGCCCGAAATCGTCATAAAAGTTGGCAGTATATGAAGGGGAATTCCTGAATACCCTCATTTTCTTGTCCAGGATAAACCTGATTTTTCCGTGAATTTCTGAATAGGTCATTTCTTGTTGTTTTAATGGTTATGCAATACTTTAAACGTTAAATGCAGGCAATCATTATCAAACGGTCTGTTCAATATTCCATGTAAATGCCCTGATTCCCTGCATCTCAGCTTTTTCGTTGATTTTCTTTACCCCTTCCAGGATCTTTTGAGCAAGATTCTCATCCACCATGGTGAGGATGGCCGAATTCATGGCGGGCCATGTATGGGTGCCCATATGGGGCTCACCGGTATGGGTGCCGCGCCCTTTTACATCCTGCCATTGGGTAAAACCACGGGCATTGAGCTTTTTAAGCATTTCATCCACTCGCTCTGTCAATGCCTGATTGTATACTATAAAAACTGCTTTCATTTTCAGGTGTAATTTTTAATGGTTAATGAATTTTGAATGCAGATCACCCTTCGCTCATGATGGCCTTCAGGTTTCTTCTTCTTTCCTTGCGTACTTTTCTGATGCCAAACAGCGTGTAAACCACAGGCACAAATACCAGGGTGATCAGGGTAGAGAAACTTAACCCTCCGATCACTGCCACACCCATCGGCTGCCATATTTCAGAACCTTCTGCCGTTGAAATGGCCAGCGGGATCATGGCCAGCAGGGTGGTAAGGGTGGTCATCAGAACGGGGCGCAACCGCGATCTTCCGGCCATTTTTATGGCAGTGATGATGCTTTTACCACGAGCCACAAGCAAGTTGGTGTAGTCGATGAGTACAATGGAGTTTTTCACCACAATCCCTACCAGGATAATGGCCCCGATAAAGGATATGACGTTGAATTCGGCACCACTGATAAGCAGCGCGATAAAAACACCGGTAAACGAAAAGGGTACCGCCATCATAATGATAAATGGCATGGTAAAAGATTCAAACTGCGAGGCCATAACCACATAAACCAGGAATATGCTCAGCAGCAAAAGCAGCAGCAGATCGGCAAAAGCTTCCTGTTGCTCCTGGATCTCACCGCCAAAACGGTAGTCTATTCCCGGGGGTATATCCATTTCGTCAATGGCAGCCTGTATGTCAGCGGTTACGTTACCCAATGACCGGCCAAACAGCTGTGAGTTTACCGTGAGATAACGCATCCTGTTCTTCCTTTCGATGTTGGGCGGGCTGTAAAACTCTTCAATGGTTGCAAACTCTTTGAGTCTCACCATTTGGCCCATCTGGTTCATTACCTGGATGTTTTCGATATCAGAAAGGGTGTTGCGAAACTCCTCCTTATGCCTGATCACCACATCATATTCATCACCATCTTCGCGGAAAAAGGTGGCTGTCATTCCTTCTATACGGTTACGCACCGCTCTTGATACCGTGCTGGTATTCAACCCAAACATGGCCATTTTTTCCTGGTCCGGAACAATTCGCAGCTCCGGCTTTTCTGGCCCACGGCTCAGGTCAACGTCGCGTGTACCTTCGATGTCGCGCATCTTTTCTGCCAGTTCCTCCGCGAAAGAAGTGGTCAGGTCAAAATTATCTCCGTATATTTCAATCTGTATGGGTGCGCCTGCACCAAATCCGCCTCCCTCTGTCTGAACGGTAAAGTTGACTATCTCAGGAAAAACAGCCAGTTCCTCCCTGAGGGCATCTGCTATTTGCCATACATCGCGTGTGCGCTCGCCCGGCTGAACCAGCCTGAATGTAAAGTCGATGGTATGGCTTCCGGCACGCGGGTTGCCAAAAATACCGGCAGTAGAGCTATAGCCTGCACTGGTATTGATGGTTTCTACTTCAGGGTATTTCTCATCGATGATCTGTTCTATGGCTCGGGCTGTTTTTACGGTCTCTTCAAGCCTCAACCCGGTCGGAAGTTCAATATTGATAGAAATACGGCTGTTGTCGGCCTCCGGGAAGAAACCCGTTCCGATCAACGGGAACATAAACAAACTTGAAACAAAGATCCCCACAGCAATAATCACTACCTTCCATTTGTTGGCAACCGCTTTACCCAGCAGTGCGGCATAGAAATTATCCAGACCGGAAAGCGTCCTGTCAATGAATGCACTGGTTTTGGGTCCAAGGCCTGTTCTTTTGGCAGAGGAAAACCTGAGAAATTGCGAGGACAACATGGGGGTAAGCGAAAGAGCAGCCAGGGTGGATACGGTAATGGTGATGGTAACAATCCATCCCAATTGCCGGAAGAACAATCCCATTAATCCGCTGATGAGGGTCATGGGCAGGAATACAGCTACCACCGTAAGGGTAGATGCCACAACGGCAAGCCCCACTTCGTTGGTTCCATAAATGGCTGCCTCACGGGCCGTGCTCCCCTTTTCAATTTGCCGGGTAATGTTTTCCAGTACCACAATGGCATCATCCACAACCATCCCCAT